>JAJNBB010000005.1 GCA_021155885.1 Fibrobacteria bacterium
CCGCGGCTCCCGGAACGGAAATTTCGAGGCTGTCCAGCTTGCCGGCGCCATGGCGTTCGCAATGATCGCCCTTGCAGCAACCTTCGGTCGCGTGGCGGTCGCAGCTGCCGTCCTTCTGGCAGCAATCCATGCCGTGGTGATGCGCGTGCGAACCGCCCTGGTAGCACAGGCGCGAGTAGATCTTATGCGCGGCAAAGCCCGCGGCGAAGACGGCGACGAAAGCGAGAACCCATAAGAGCTTTTTCATTTCAGCAATTTCCTTTCTTACAGCACATTTCGGGATCCTTGTGCGCGCCGCTGCCCTGCTGGCAAGTTTTCTTGCAGCAGGTTTCCGCAGCGCTCGGCGCGAAGGAGGTGAGGAAGCCGGCCGCAAAGACGAGGGCGAAGAGGCATCCCCACATGAATTTTCTGAAGGTGCGACTCATGGGTTCCGTAATATAGCCTTTATCCCGGATACTAGATTTAGCCGCTCCCATGCCCTATTTCGACCACAACGCCACCACGCCCCCGCTGCCGGAAGCGATGGAGGCCTTGACGCGCACGGCCCTCGAGGCATGGGGCAATCCCTCGAGCCTGCACGAAGCCGGCCGCAAGGCGAAGCAGGTCGTGGAAGAAGCGCGGGAACAGGTGGCGGATTTCCTGCAGGCGAGTCCCCCCGAAATCCTCTTTACCAGCGGCGGCACCGAAGCCTGCAATCTCGGATTGCTGGGGGTGGCCTCGGCGTTTCGACGGGCGCAACGACCGGGCCGGCACATCGTCGCTAGCGCGATCGAGCATCCCGCCGTGAAGGCGCCCTTGATCGCGCTGGAAGCCGAGGGCTGGGAAGTCACCTGGATCCGGCCCGACGCCGACGGCGTGGTGGCGGTCGAGGCGGTCGAGGCCGCGCTGCGGCCCGACACGGTTCTGTGCGCCGTGATGGCGGCGAACAACGAGGTGGGGTCGATTCAGCCCTATGCCGAAATCGGCGCGCGGCTGCGCGCGCGCGACGTCCTGTATTTCTGCGACATGATCCAGGCGGTGGGGAAGATCCCGCTCGACCTCGCGGCGGCGAACGTGGACCTCGCCTCTTTTGCCGCGCACAAAATCGGCGGGCCCAAGGGCGTGGGCGCCCTGTATGTCCGCAAGGGCTTGGCGTCCAGGCCCGAGGCCTTCGTCCGCGGCGGAGGCCAGGAGCGCGGCCTGCGCGGCGGCACGGAGAACGTGCCGGGAATCGCGGGCTTCGGCGCGGCCGCGGCCTGGTGGGGGCCGCGCCATGCCTTGAACGAACGCGAACGGCTTCGCGCGCTGCGCGATCTGCTTCAGGGAGCCTTGCGCGAGCGCATCCCGGAGATTCGGATCAACGGCCCCGCATCGATGTGGCGGCGCCTGCCGAATACCCTGCACGCCAGCTTTCCGGGCGCGCGGAGCGATACGATGGTGATGGCCCTGGACTTGCGCGGTATCGCGGTGTCGGCGGGCTCGGCCTGCGCCTCGGGCTCGGTCAAACCCTCCGAGGTTTTGCTGGCCATGGGGCGCTCGCCCGAGGAGGCGGTGTCCGGTCTGCGCTTTTCGCTGGGGTTCGGCAACACCGCCCGGGAAATGCCCGCCCTGGCGGCGGCCGTCGCGGCGGTGTACGCCGCCGCGCGCCGGTAGAAAAAGCTCCGCCGGAACCACGCCGGATTACGGCGGAATTTCCAGGACGCCGCCGCGCGCCCGCCTGTGTATCCTTATTGCATGCCCGCAGCGAAACCCTCCCCCCGGCTCAAGGAAGACGCGATGTACGCGCGCGTGCTCGCGGGCGACGCCGCGTCGAACGGGCGGTTTTTCTTCGGGGTCACGACGACGGGCATCTACTGCCTGCCCTCGTGCCGCGCGCGGAAACCCCTGCGGAAAAACACCCGGTTCTTTCCCACCGTCGAGGCCGCGCGCGCGGGAGGCCTGAGGCCCTGCCGCAAGTGCCGCCCGGACGACTTCGCCAGCGGCGCCGATCCCGTGCTGGAATCCATCGAGGCCCTGGTGGCCGAAATGCGCGCCGACCCGGCGGCCTTTCCCGATGTCCGCGCGGTGGCGCGGCGCTCCGGGTTCGGGCCCACCCGGCTGTTCGAACTGTTCCGCCTGCACTACCACGCCACCCCCGCCGACGTGCTTTTACGCGCGCGCCTGGGCGCGGCGCGGGCCCGCCTGCGGGAATCGGGCGCGGGCCTGGCCGCCATCGCCGCCGAGACGGGCTTCGAATCGCTGTCCGCCTTTCACGACCAGTTCCGCCGGCACGCCGGCCTGACCCCGGCGGCGTATCGCGCCCTCGCGGAAGCTTCCGGCTCCTTCACTTTGGCCCTGCCCCCGGGGTATCCTCTAAGTTACCTTCGCCGTGCGCTCGGGCGCGACCCCCAAAGCCTTTCGGAGCGTCTCGAGGGCGATGTCTACACGGCCGGCGCGCGGCTCGCCTCCGGCCCGGTCCGGGTGGTCCTCCGGCTGTCTCCCGAAGCGGTGAAGGCGGAATGGAGCGGTCCCGGGGCTTCGGCGGGCGCGGCCTACGAGATCCAGGAAAGGGTCGCGGGCATGCTCGGCTTCGATCAGGACGCCGCCGCCTTCGCCCGCCTCGCCCGCAGGCTCGGGTTCGCGCGCCTCGTCGCGGGCCGCCCGGAACTGCGCGTCGTCCAAAGCCTCACCGTGTTCGACGGGCTGCTGTGGGCCATCCTCGGGCAGCAAATCAACATGCCCTTCGCCTTCCTGTTGCGCGCCCGCCTGATCCGGCTCGCGGGGGAACCGCTCGACGATGGCCTTTATGCGCCCCCCGCGCCCGCCGCGGTCGCGGCGTTGGCGGCGGAAGACCTGCTTCCGTTGCAATTCTCCCGGCAGAAGGCGCAGTATGTGATCCGCGCCGCCCGCCTGGTCGCCGACGGCGCGCTCGCCCTCGAAAACCTGCGCGCGTCCTCGGCGACCCGCGCCGAGCGGACCTTGCTTGCCGTGCACGGCCTCGGCCCTTGGTCGGTAAACTACCTGATGATGCGCTCTCTCGGCTTTGCCGATTGCGTTCCCTACGGCGACACCGGCGTGACCCGCGGGCTGCAAACCTTGATGCATCTTGAGGAACGCCCCGACATCCCCGCCACGCGCCGCCTCATGGCCGCCTTCGCGCCCTGGCGCAGCCTGGCCACCGCGCATCTCTGGCAACTGCATCAACCGGAGCCGTCATGAAACCCGACGCGAAACTTTTCTACGACACCTTCGAGACCCCCGCGGGCCCTTTTTCCATCGCGGCGAACGAACGCGGCGCGATCGCCGCCGCCGTGTTCGGAACCTACCCCGCGCTGCGGAAATGCCTGAAGGGAAAAGAGGCGGCCCGCGACCCCGGCGCCGTTCTTCCGCTGCGGCGGCAGGTCGAGGCCTACTTCGCGGGCAGCCGCGCGCCCTTCGAGTTCGAGCTCGCGGTGGAGGCGTCGCCTTTTCAGGACAAGGTTTGGAAGGCGCTGCGCGAAATCCCGCACGGGCAAACCCGCAGTTATGGAGAACTGGCCAGGGCCTTGGGGAATCCGGGGGCTTCGCGCGCGGTAGGCCGCGCGAACGGCGCCAACCCCGTGTGCCTTTTCGTGCCCTGCCATCGCGTGATCGGCGCGGACGGCTCCCTGACCGGCTATGCCTACGGCGAGGAGATCAAGCGGAAGCTGCTGGAGCTTGAAGGGAGTAACAAGGGTTGTTAGTTGTCGGTTGTTGGTTGTTCGAAGAACAGGGCAGGCGGTTTACGCTTTAACCGACAGCCGACAACCAACAACCGACAACCAACAACCGACAACCAACAATCGACAACCAACAATCGACAACCAACAATCGACAACCAACAATCGACAACCAACAATCGACAACCAACAACCAATAACTCTTCTTCTCGTTATTCCACCTTCGCGACGACGTCGATCCGGATTTCGAGGTCGTCCTCGACGGGAATCAGCAGGAGCCTTGGCCGCTCGATCTTGAACTCGGTCAGGCTGACCTTGAACCCGCCCTGAATCCGGACCTTGTTCCCGGATACCTGCGGCGAGACCTTGAAGTTCAGGGAGCGCTTGACGCCATGAAAGGTGAGCCGGCCGAACACGCGCCAATCCTTCCCCTCGCGCCGCACGGAATCGCCGAGGAACTCGACGTGCGGGTATTTCGTGGCCTCCAGGACCTCCAGCACGTTGGCGTCGCGGGTGGAGTTGCCGCTGTTGAACCCCGCCACGGCGCCTTTCACGTGAATCCGGGTCTTCGTGGTGTCGGTCTCGAGTTCCACGCGGCACTTGAAATTCTTGCTGACGCCCGTGATCTCATGCATTTTGTGGATGAGCGTATACGAAAGCGTCGACTCGTCCTTGAGGGCGGCGTGGACCTTCGCCTGCGCGGGGACGCCAGCGCAGATCAGCCCCCCGCCGAAGGCGAAGATCCCGCTTGTCAGGATTTCGCGAAGTCGAGTGCTCATATCCCCCTTAAGATATGTTCGAACGGATAAAAAAACGCGCATGCGATCTTTACTATTTTCGATGCACTATCGAGGCCGCCGAATTTAGGCCGAAATAATGGTTCCCCCGGGGAAAATCGTGCGCACCCTTCTCCTGATTTTCGCCTGCCTGTCGCTCCTTTCCGGACGGATTCACGCGCGGCTTCCCGACACGACGGTCACCTACGCGCGCGTCGACAGCCTCGACCTGAAACTCGACCTGTATCTCGTGGGTCGTCCCACCGGAGAAGGCCAGCCCCCCAACGTCCAGCCGTTCATTTCTCCCTTGATCGTGCCGCCCTTGATTCGTCGTCCGCTGATCGTGTGGATTCACGGCGGCGGATGGCGCGGAGGCAGCCGCGCGGACTTTTCTCCCGCCTGGACCTGGGTCGATTCCGGTTACTCCGTGGCGAGCCTGGACTACCGGCTGAGCCAACAAAAAAAATGGCCCGCGCAACTCAAGGACGTGAAGGCGGCGATCCGGTGGCTGCGCGCGAACGCGGACGCGTTCGCTTTGGACACCGCGCGCTTCATCGCTTGGGGCGAATCGGCGGGCGGCCACCTGGCCGCGATGGCGGGCCTGACCACGCCCGCCGATGCGTTCGACGGCGAGGTGGAGGACTCGCTCAAGACGAGCAGTCACGTGCGGGGAGTGATCGATTACTACGGTCCCACCAACTTCCTCGAGCCCATTCCCAAGCGCTGGACTCCCTGGTCCTCGGTGGGGGAACTCCTCGGTTGCGGCGTTCGTAAATGCATGGACCGCGCGCGGTGGGCCAGCCCCGTGTCCTATGTGAACCCGGGAGACGTGCCCTTTCTGATCGTGCATGGGACCCTGGATACGACCGTTCCCCTGACCCAAAGCCTTTTGCTCGACTCGTTGCTCCGGGCGGCGCAGGTGCCGGTGGAACTACGCACCGTCGAGGGGGAGCACGGAGGGCCCGCCTTCCTCGCCGACAGCACGTTGGCCTGGGTCAGCGCCTTTCTGACCCGCGTCCTCGGTCCCGTGGCGCCCGCTCCCGGGCCCGCCCTCCTCCCGGCGCCACGCCCGGGCGTTCCGGAGGCATATTCGCCGGGTTCTTCCCGGGCCCCCTGAACCCTTCCCTTGCCCCCTCGAAGTCCTATATTTCCACGCGCACGGAGGATTTTACATGACCGTCTTCGCCGAAACCTATCCCGTCAATGCCCAAAATCTGGCTGAAAAGAGCCTTCAGGGCGAGGAACTGACCCGCGAAGAAGCGCTGGCGGTCTTGAACTGGCCGGCGGACGACATCCTGACCTTGATGCAGGGCGCCTTTCGCGTGCGCCAGGAATATTTCGGCAAGCGCGTCAAGCTCAACTTCCTGCTGAACGTGCAAAGCGGCATCTGCCCCGAAGACTGCGGGTATTGCTCCCAGTCGCGCGTTTCGGACGCCCCCGTGGACAAGTACAAGCTGATGGGTCCGGACGACATCCTCGAGGCCGCCGAGAAGGCGATCGCCAACAAGGCCACGCGCCTGTGCATGGTGGCTTCGATGCGCGGCCCGACCGACAAGGACGTGAACTCCGTCGCCGCGGCGATCCGCCAGGTGAAGTCGACCTACCCGCAGCTCGAGCTGTGCGCGTGCCTGGGCCTGCTCAAGGACGGACAGGCGGAGCGCCTGGAAGCGGCCGGCGTGACGGCCTACAACCACAACCTGAACACCTCGGAGCGCCATTACGACGACGTGTGCTCGACGCACACCTTCGCCGACCGCCTCGACACCGTGAGCAAGGTCCAGAAGGCCGGCATTTCCGCCTGCAGCGGCGCGCTTTTCGGCATGAGCGAAACCGACGAGGACATCCTGGAGGTGGGCCAGCGCCTGCGCGAGATGCAGGTCGAGTCGATTCCGGTCAACTTCCTCGTCCCCGTGCCCGGCACGCCCTTCGTCGCCAAACAGGAGCTCACCCCGGTGCAGTGCCTGCGCATCCTGGCGCTGTTCCGCTTCCTCAACCCGCGCGCCACCCTGCGCATCGCGGGCGGGCGCGAGCTGCACCTGCGCAGCCTGCAGCCGCTGGGGCTCTTCGCCGCCAACTCGATCTTCGTGGGCGACTACCTCACCACCGAGGGGCAGGCCGCCAACCTTGACATCGAAATGATCCGCGACCTGGGCTTCGAACTCGAGGGCGAAATCCCGGGCGCCGGCGCCGCGGAGACGGCGCTATCGGAACGGGTGAAATTCACGCATCGGGGATAACGGTATGGGTCGTAGGGGTGGACGGCCGTCCACCCCTACATTTCCCCCGTTCCGACCCATTCAACCATGATCGTCATCGTCGATTATAACGCCGGCAACCTCACGTCCGTGCAACTGGCGCTTCGCGCCGAGGGCGTCGAGGCCGTGATCTCGCGCGACCCCGCGGTGATCGCCGCCGCCGAACGCCTGATCTTTCCCGGCGTCGGCGCCGCGGGCTCGGCCATGGAGGGCCTGCGCGGCCTCCGGCTCGACCAGACCGTCCGCGACTTCGTGGCTTCCGGAAAACCGTTTCTTGGCATTTGCATCGGCTGCCAGGTGATCCTCGCCACCAGTGACGAAGACGGCGGCACCGCCTGCCTCGGCATCCTGCCCGGCGCGGTGAAAGCCTTCCCGCAAATTCCCGGCGTCAAGATCCCCCACATGGGCTGGAACCAGGTGGATTTCACGCGCGCCCACCCCGTGCTCGCGGGCATTCCCTCGGGATCGGACTTCTACTTCGTGCACAGCTACTACCCCGCGCTGGAGAAAGCCTCCACCCGAAACGTGGCCGCTAACGCGGCCGTGGCGCTTGGCGAAACGGAATACGCCGGCGTCACCTTCCCCGCGATCTACGCGCGCGGCAACGTCGTGGCCTGCCAGTTTCATACGGAGAAGAGCGGGCCGATGGGGCTGAGGCTGTTGAAGAATTTCTGCGGATGGAACGGAGGTTAGTTGTTGGTTGTTAGTACTTGGTTGTTAGAGAGTACAAGCTCATTTTCAGGAATACTCCTACAAGAGTATCCTTTGGCTGCGTCCTTCGCCCAACAACCAACAACCAACAACCAACAACTCTTCGTATGCTAACCAAACGCCTCATCATCTGCCTCGACGTGCGCAACCGCATGGTGACGAAGGGCGTCAAGTTCCAGGGCAACGTGGACCTGGGCGATCCCGTGGAAATGGCCGCGCAGTATTACCGCGACGGCGTGGACGAGCTGGTGTTCTACGACATCATGGCGTCGGCCGAGGGGCGCCCGATCGACATCGGCATGGTGCGCGACGTGGCGAAGCACGTGTTCATTCCCTTCAGCGTGGGGGGCGGCATCCGCCACCTCGAGGACATGCGCGAAGTGCTGCTGGCGGGGGCCGAAAAGGTGAGCGTGAACTCGCTGGCCGTGAAGAATCCCGGCATCATCCGCGAAGGGGCGCGGGCGTTCGGCAACCAGTGCATCGTCCTGGGCATGGACGCGCGCCGGACGACGGATCCGAAATATCCCTCGGGCTATGAAGTGGTGATCCAGGGGGGGCGGACTCCCGTGGGCCTCGATGCCGTCGCATGGGCGCGGCAGGCCGAAGGCCTGGGCGCCGGCGAGATCTGCCTCAACAGCATCGACGCCGACGGCACGAAGGAAGGCTACGACCTCGAGCTGACCCGCAAGGTCTCCGAGGCCGTGGGAATCCCCGTGATCGCCTCGGGCGGCGCGGGTGTTCCCGGACATCTGGTGGATGTTCTCACTCTGGGGAAAGCCGACGCGGCGCTGGTCGCGAGCATGGTCCACTACGGAACTTATTCCGTGGAGGGCATCAAGACGGCCATGGCGGCGGCGGGCCTGCCCGTGCGGGGCAAGCCCTCCTTGTAAAGCCGTTCGGCCGTCAAGCGGCCGTCATGCCTCCGTCCACGGCCAGGTCCGTGCCGGTGATGAAACCGGCATCCCGCGAAGCCAGGAACGCCACCGCTCCCGCGATTTCCTCGTCGGTGCCGAAGCGTCCCATGGGCACGATTTTGGAGATCTCCCCGCGCAAGGCGTCCAGGCCCTCGGGCGGCAGTCCGATTTTGTGCAAGGCGGGCGTGTCCACCGGACCGGGACTCATGGAGTTGACGCGTATGCCGCGCGGCGCGAGTTCGACGGCCAGGGAACGAACCATGGCCAGAAGCGCGCCCTTCGTCCCCGTGTAGGGCCCTTGGTTGGGCAGCCCGACGTAGGCGATGGTGGATCCGCAGAAGACCACGGAACTTCCCCGGCCCATGAGCGGCAGGATTTTTTGCAGCGTGAAGTATTGTCCTTTCACGTTGACGTCGAATTGCGCGTCGAAACTTTCCTCGTCGACGGCCTCGATGGGCCGGAAGTGAACGATGCCGGCGTTGAGGAAGGCGAAATCCAGCTTTTCGAAGCGATGCTTGAGTTCGGCGGCGACCCGGTCCGCGTCAGTCAACGACCGCAGGTCGGCGCGCAGGACAACGACGTCGCCGGGAAGCTCCTTGCGCGCGGCTTCGAGCGTTACGGGATTCTGGCCGGTTACCACCAGCGCGTAGCCGAGCGCGTGCAGGCGCTTGGCGGTAGCCAAGCCGATCCCGGTGGTGCCGCCGGTTATGAGGGCGACGGGTTTGGCGTTGGAAGCGGAAGTCATGGGAAAACCTTTCGATGGAAGTGTGTGAAAATCGTGAGCGAAAATTCCGGGAGGAGGGGCCGGTGATTAGCGCTTAAAAGGGCGCGCCTCTTAAGCCGTCACTCCCAGGGCCTTCATCATCCCGGGGAGATGCTGGGTGAGCCATTCCTCGTACCCGCGCGGCTTGCGTCCCAGCAACTGCTCAGCCGTGCGCGTCCTGTGGAAAAACCCCGTGGCGATCCGGTCGAAGGCGCTGGTCATGATCGAGGCGTACTCCGGGGGCGCCCCGTTTTCGACGAGGGCGCGCCGAAGCGCGTTGGTGTCGCCCTGGAAGAGCGTGATCTCGCGGTCGAGGTGCTTCGAAAGCATCTGGGCCAACTGTGCCGCCGTGAAGGAGTCCCCCGAGGTCAGGTCGTAGCGGCGTCCCGCATGGCCTTCCTCCATCAACGCCTTGAAGGCCACCGCGGCGACATCGGAGGGGTCGATCACGGTGATGGCGCCCTCTCCACCCCCCTCGATCAGAACGCCGCTCTGGAAGACGGAGGGCCACACCATGGGCGTAAAGTTCATGAAGCGGGTGGGTCGCAGAACGGTCCACTCGACCCCCATGGAGGCGACGAGATTTTCGTGCTTGCCGTGAACGTGGAAGTGAGCGTCGTGATCGCCTTCCGCCGCGCCGTAATTGGAGAGGTAGACGATGCGCTTCACCCCCGCCTTCATCGCCGCGTCGAATGCATTGCGTTCCAGCGTCTCCGTCGTCTGGATCGGGGGAGAGAGAATGAAGGCGCGTTCGACTCCCTGGAACGCCTGCGTCAGGGTTTCGGGCCGGGCGAGATCGCCGAGTACGGGCTCCGCCAGCGCGGGGAGGCCCTTCGCCTTTTCGAGGCTGCGCACGAGCGCGCGAAAGGAGATGCCGGCCGCGTCGAGCAAGTTGACGAGCTCGGAACCCACGTTTCCCGTGGGTCCGATGATGAGAATATTCGAGGACATGGTTCTTTCCTTTTGTTCGGGGTTTCGGTTAAAACGCGGTGGCCATGCCGCCATCGACGTCGACGACGGTTCCATTGACGAAGCGGGCCGCGGGAGAAGCGAGGAAGGCGGCGACCTCGGCGACCTCCTCCGGGGTCCCCATGCGGCCGACCGGGATTTTCTGGGGCATCAGGGCGCGAAACCCCGCGCCCACCTCCTCCGGCAGACCGAGCTTCGCGAAGGCGGGCGTGTCGATGGGGCCGGGCTTGATCGCGTTGACTCGGATGCCCTTCGGCGCCAGTTCGGCGGCCAGCGGCGGAACGAGCGCCGCGGTGGCTCCCTTGGAAGCGGTCGCGACGGCGTAGTTGGGAGCGCCCTTAGCGATCCCGACGGCCGTCGTCAGCAAGACGGAGCCCCCGTTCGGGATCAGCGGCAGGACCTTTTGCAACGTGAAAAGCGCACCCTTGACGTTGACGCCGAAGATTTCATCGAAGAAGGCCTCGTCGAGGGCTTCGAGCGGCGCCATGCGGGAGACGCCGGCGTTCAGGTAGACGAAGTCGACCCGTCCGAAACGTTGCTTGAGTTCGTCCGCCACGCGCGCCGCGTCTTCCGGCGAGCGGGCGTCGGCGGGAAGCACGACCACGCCGGAAGGAAGGGTGTTGCGCGCTTTCTCCAGGGTATCGGGATCGCGGCCTGTCACCAGGACGTTCCAGCCGCGCGCGTGCAGAAGCTTTGCCGTGGCGTGGCCGATGCCGGTGGTGCCGCCGGTGATGAGGGCGACGGGAGAATTCGTTGTCATGAGGATTCGCTTTCCGGCCCGATAGGCCTATTTAAATAGTGAACGCTAAATAAATATCCCCGGCAATGGTCCGTCAAGGTTTTTTTAGCTTTCAGTAAAGAATGCCCGTGAAAACGTCCCAAAACGAATCAGCTTCGCCCCGCCGCGGCCGGCCGCGGGCCTTCGACCGCGATGCCGCCCTGCGCAGCGCCGTCAGGCTGTTCTGGGAGAAGGGCTATGACGGAACGTCGCTGCAGGATCTGCAGGCGGCGATGGAAGGCATCAAGGCCCCCAGTTTTTACGCGGCCTTCGGGTCGAAGGAAAAACTGTTCCGCGAGGCCGTGGAACAGTACTATCGCGAGCGCGGGAACCGCACGCGCCTCGCGCTTGAAACCGCGCCGACGGCGCGCGCCGCCTTCGAAGCCCTGCTGCGGGAGGCGGTGGAAACCTTCAGCGAACCCGACACGCCGCACGGATGCCTGATTATGTCGGGAACGCAAATTTGCAGCAGCGCGGGCGCGCGTGAACGCCTGGACCGCTTGCGCCGCAATACGACCTCCATACTGCGAAAGCGCCTGGAGCGCGGGGTGGAAAGCGGAGAACTTTCCGACGGTGCGGACCTGGATGCGGTTGCGGCCTTCTACTTCACCTTCCTGCAGGGGCTAGCGCACCGCGCTCGCGACGGCGCGTCGCGAAAGGAACTGGAAGCGGCGGTGTCGGGCGCGCTGGCGGCCTGGGATCCCCTAGTCTCTAGCCGGCCGACCAAACCGCCAGTTCGTACCCGTCGGGATCGGTGAAGTGGAATCGCCGTCCTCCGGGGAATGAGAAGATCGCCTTGACGATCGGAGCGCCGAGGCCTTCCAGCCGTTTCTGCGTCCCCTCCAGGTCATCGGCGTAGAGGATCACCAGCGGCCCGCCGGGCCGCACCGCGCCCAACGTGGTGAAGCCCCCGGTGATGCGGCCATCATTGAACTCGCAGTATTCCGGTCCGAAGTCCGTGAAACTCCAGCCGAACGCCTCCCCATAAAACTTCTTCGCGCGTTCGATGTCCTTGACGTTGAATTCGATGTTGTCGATGCGGCGATCCATGGCTTTGGCTCCCATATGCGTCCCCCGAAAGTGATGCCTTAAAGTTATCCCGTTTCATCCGATTTCACAGTTGTCCGCGGAAATCCGGAAAATCCATAACTTTCGAAATGGCATGGCCCTTGCGTTTCCGGATTCCATGAACAGGGCCTCGGAACGCTATCATAATTATGATATTTTGATGATACCCTTTCCCGGAGGTTCTTATGGCCCGTCCGCGTTCCCGTCATTCACATCGCGTCATCCCCCATCCTCTCGTGCCCATGCAAATCCGTCCCATATCCGACTTGCGCAACAAATCGCAGGAGATTTCCGAGTTGGCCCAAAAGTCGAACCTGCCCGTCTTCATCACCAAAAATGGCCGGGAGGACATGGTCGTGCTTTCGATGGCAGCCTGGGAGGACCTATATGTGTACCCGCTGCTTCTCGAAGCCGAGCTCGACGAAGCCATGGGGGACAAGGGGCGTCCGGTCGAAGAGGTGATGAATGACTTCGACCGAAGGTTCGGGTTCGGAAAGTACGAAAGGAAGACTCCGCCTCCGGCGGCGCGCAGAGCTCCACGTAAATAGAATAGGGGCTTATCTGGAGGGGCGCCGTCCTGCGGCCGCGGCTCATTTTCGGCAAAGATTTCTGGACTCTTGCGATCTATTGGTACGAATGCCTTTGCTGGGGCGGCCCGCGCATTCACAAGGCCTCCTGCGCAAGGGGTACCGATGCTTTGTCATGGACGATCATGTCCTGTATTACAAGGTTCAGGGAAACGATGTGATTGTGTACGGCATCGTACACGGCCGCCAACGCCCGCCGGATGAGTAACGGGCGCGGAGCAGGGTAAAGGCGTCCGGCATGGCGCCCGGGAAGCGGCGCCGGCGACCTGCGGAACCTGCGACCCGGGCGCCCAAAAGCCGTTTTCGACCCTTCCCTCTGTTCCTACCTTTCCACCCCATGGAATCGATCAAGAAACTGCAGGACAGGGTCCTCAAGCTACGGGGGTATCTTTGACATCCCGGGCAAGGAAGAAGAACTCGCGCTTTTAGAACGTCAGGCCCAGGCCCAGGAATTCTGGGAGGACGCGGTCAAGGCCCAGAAGGTCCAGAAGCAGATCAAGGGCCTGAAGGACTGGATCGAGGGGTGGGCGTCGGTCCACCGCGAGGTCGAGGACGCCGCCGGGCTGGCCGAGATGGCCGCCGAGGAGAAGGACGAGGCGATGCTCGCCGAGATCGAGGCCTCCGCCGCGGCGCTGGACCAGCGTCTCACCGACATCGAACTGAAGAAAATGCTGAGCGGCGAGGACGACGCGCGTCCGGCCATTTTGTCGATCACCTCCGGCGCCGGCGGCACCGAGAGCCAGGACTGGACCCGCATGCTGTACGAGATGTACACGCGCTGGATGGTGAAGCGCGGGTTCAAGTACGAGGTGCTCGACCTGCAGGAGGGCGAAGAGGCCGGCATCAAGGGCGTGACTCTGGAAGTCCACGGCGAGTTCGCCTACGGGTACCTGAAGGCCGAGAACGGCGTGCACCGCCTGGTGCGCATCTCGCCCTTCGACGCGAACGCGCGGCGCCACACGTCCTTTTCCTCGGTCCACGTGTACCCGGAGCTCGAGGATATCGAGTTCGACATCGACGAGAAGGACATCAAGGTCGACACCTTCCGCGCCGGCGGCGCGGGCGGGCAGCACATCAACAAAACCGACTCCGCCGTGCGCATGACCCATATTCCGACCGGCATCGTGGTGGCCTGCCAGGGCGAGCGCAGCCAGCACAAGAACCGCGCCAGCGCCATGAAGCTGCTGACCTCCCGCGTCTACCAGCACATCAAGGAGGAAGAGGAGGCCAAGCGCGACTCGAAGAAGGCCTCGAAGCTCAAGATCGAGTGGGGCAGCCAGATCCGTTCCTACGTGCTGCAGCCCTACAAGCTGGTCAAGGACGTGCGCACCGACTTCGAGACCTCCGACGCCGAGGGCGTGCTAGGCGGCAACCTCGACGGGTTCATCAATGCGTATTTGCTGGCCCTGGACGCGGAGAATCAGGAGAACAAGGGATAGTGATTGGGACAGGTTGCTAAGCCTTCCTGGTCCGTTCCCTGTCGTTGTTGGTTGTTGGTTGTTGGCGAACGCGTCCGGTGGGGGTTTTTCCATTTTGGGCGCTGAAAGCCGGGTTTTTTGATTTTTTGCCTTTTCTGACAACCGACAACCAACAACCAACAACTCCCCTTTTCTAACTTCCCCCGAATCCATGCTTGAAATGAACGACCAGGTCGAGGCACGCCTCGAAACGCTGCGCCAATTGCGCGAAAAGGGAATCAATCCCTATCCTTACCGCTTTCCCCTGACGCACGATAGCGCCGCGCTGAAGGCGAACCAGGAGGCCCTGCTGGCCTCGGGCGAGACGGTGGCCTACGCGGGCCGCGTGATCCGCTATAACCTCAAGGGGAAGATCGCCTTCATCCATCTTAAGGACGGCTTCGGCCGCCTGCAGGCGATGATCCAGAAGGACGGCGTGGGCGAAGAAGGCTTCGAGCTCGTGAAGTCCATCGACATCGGCGACTGGGTGGGGGTGAAGGGCCCCGCGATCCTCACCAAGACCGGCGAGTTCAGCGTGCAGGCGAAGGAAGTCGAACTGCTGTCGAAGGCCGTGCGGCCGCTGCCGATCCCGAAGGAAAAGACCGACGAGCAGGGCAACAAGGTGATCTTCGACGAGTTCAAGGACGTCGAGACGCGGTATCGCCAGCGTTACGTCGACCTGGCCCTGAACGACTCCGTGCGCGCGACCTTCCTGAAGCGCTCCCGCATTTTGCAGGCGATCCGCGAATACCTGCTGACGCGCGGCTACCTCGAGGTCGAGACGCCCGTGCTGCAGGCCATTTACGGCGGCGCGAACGCGCGCCCCTTTTCGACGCACCATAACGCGCTCGATATCCCGCTTTTTCTGCGCGTGTCGAACGAGCTGTACCTCAAGCGCCTCATCGTGGGCGGTTTCCCGAAGGTGTTCGAGTTCGCGAAGGATTTCCGCAACGAGGGGATCGACCGCACCCACAACCCCGAGTTCACCTTGCTGGAGTTCTACGAGGCCTGGTCCGACTATAACGACATGATGACCCACTTCGAGAACCTGTACGCGACGGCGTGCGTCGCCGCCAACGGGTCGCCGAAGTTCACCTTCCAGGGCAAGGAGTTCGACCTGACTCCGCCGTGGCCGCGCATGACGGTCAAGGAAGCCCTGAAGAAGATGGCCGGGATCGACGTAGACGCCCTGTCGGACGACCAGCTGAAGGCCGAGTGCGAGAAGCGCCAAGTCGAACTCAAGGGCAAGCTGTGGCTGCGCGGGCTCGCGATCAAGGGCCTGTTCGAGACCTGCTGCGAGCCGCACCTGGACGGGCCTGTGTTCATCACCGACCACCCGCGCGAGAGCACGCCGCTGTGCAAGGTGCACCGCGACGATCCGGCCCTGGTGGAGCAGTTCGAGCCGTATATCAACGGCTGGGAAGTCGGCAACGCCTACTCCGAGCTGAACGATCCGATCGCCCAGCGCCGGCTGCTCGAGGAGCAGGTGGAGCGCGGCCGCGGCGGCGAGGACGAGACCCATCCGCTCGACGAGGACTTCCTCCGCGCGCTGGAATACGGCATGCCGCCCACGGGCGGCGTGGGCATCGGCATCGACCGCATGATCATGCTGCTGACGGACAGCCCCACGATCAAGGACGTGCTGTTGTTTCCGTTGATGCGCCCCGAATGAATCACCGATTTATTCGGGGCGTAGGGGCAAATAATTATTTGCCCCTACATCGGGCGCTGCCCGTTTCATCAACGGAAACATCTGGTCCCCGGAGGTCGATATTTGGAATTTGTGTCCCTGTTCGTTTTACCCATAACGGAGGTTCCGTGAAATTCCTTTCCGCCCTGGGCCTGACGGCCCTCTCGCTCGCCGCCGCCGTCGCGGCGGCTCCCGCCGCCAAGGACAAGCCCGCGGCCCTCGGTCCCGGCCTTTACGCCAACATTTACACCTCCAAGGGCCTGATCGTAGGCAAGCTGGAGTTCGAGAAGGTTCCCCTGACCGTGGCCAACTTCGTGGGACTGGCGGAAGGAACCCGCACGCACAACCGCGCGGGCGCGAAGCGTTTCTACGACGGCCTCGTTTTTCACCGCGTGATCCCGAGCTTCATGATCCAGGGCGGCGACCCGGCGGGCAACGGCACCGGCGGCCCCGGCTATCAGTTCCAGGATGAGTTCGACGCCTCGCTGAAGCACGACAAGCCCGGAATTTTCTCCATGGCGAACTCGGGGCCGGCCACGAACGGCAGCCAGTTCTTCATCACCCACGTGCCCACGCCCTGGCTCGACGGCAAGCACAGCGTGTTCGGCGCGGTGGTTCGCGGCCAGAGCGTGGTGGACGCCGTCCAGGGCGGCGACAAGATCGACTCCATCCGCATCGTGCGCGTGGGGGACAAGGCCAGGGCCTTCCAGGGCTCGGACGCCCGCTTCAACGCCATCATCAAGGAGAAAAAAATGCAGGAAGAGAACAAGAACAAGGCCGCGGCGGAGAAGCTGGCGGCGATGACCCAGGGCGCCGTGACGACCGCGTCGGGCCTGAAGTACATCGTGCGCAAGGAAGGCGCGGGCCCGAAGCCGGCGAAGGGAGCCGCGATCAAGGCGCATTACACGGGAACCTTGGTGGACGGGACGAAGTTCGATTCGTCGCGCGACCGCGGGTCGCCGCTGGAGTTCACCGTGGGCGTGGGCCAGGTGATCAAGGGCTGGGACGAGGCGCTCCTGGACATGCGCAAGGGCGAACAGCGCACGCTGATCATTCCCCCCGAGCTCGGGTACGGCGCGCGCGGCGCGGGCGGCGTGATCCCGCCGAACGCGACGCTGATCTTCGACGTCGAGCTGGTGGACTTCTAACGCATGAAGCGCGCCTTGCCGGGGATCGTCGCGGGGCTTGCGCTATTTCTGGCGGCGGGGGTTTCGGCCTTCGCTGCCGGTAAGAAGTCCGCGCCTCCTCCCCTGGCGGCTCCGGCGCCGGAATCCCGGCCCGACACGGCCGCGCCGACGGCCCTCCCGCCCTTCAAGGAACTGGAAGCGCGCGCTCGCCATACGTTCTCGGGATTGCGTTTCGTGGTCCTGCGCGAGGGCAAAGGCCCGAAACCCGCGAAGGGCGACCTGCTGAGCGTGCATTACACCGGCACGCTGACCGATGGCACGCGGTTCGATTCTTCCCGGGACCGGGGGGATCCGTTTCAATTCAATGTCGGCATGGGCCAGGTGATCAAGGGCTGGGACGAAGCCCTGCTGGACATGCGCCGGGGCGAACGGCGGGCCCTGATTCTTCCTCCCGAACTGGGCTACGGGGCCCGGGGTTCGGGCCTGATTCCTCCCCAGGCGACCTTGGTCTTCGACGTTGAATTGCTGGATTTCTAAGATATGCCTATGCAAGCCATTCGGATTCTAGCGGCATTATGCGTCTCCTGGGCCTCGGCGGCCCAAGCCCAACCGGAGATGCGGGACGTTCTCACGGGCAACTCCTCCAGCCTGAACCTTGCCGCGTTCGCCGCTCCCGGCGCCCGCACCGCGGGCGGCGGCTGGCTCGACGAGGGCGCTTCTTCCCCGCGCGCTTCGGAGCCGCGGCGCGCGCCGGCCGGGTCGAAGGTCACGCGTTCCGCCTACCTGGGGTATCAAACGGCCCTGTCCACTTATGTCTACGGCGTCGGCCTGCCGCTCGGCCTCGGGGTCGACGAGCCGCGCATCCTGATCGCCACGCCCCTGATAGCGGCGCCCCTGCTCTTCGGCGCGCACCTGGCCGCCTCCAGCAAGCTCGACATCACCGAATCCCATCTCAAGGCCTCGATGTACGTGCCCACGGCGGCCGTGTACTCGGCCACGGCCCTCTCACTGGCCTTCACTCCCGACGCGGGCAACGGCTACCGCATCGGCTCCCTGATCGGGGCCGGAGCCTATCCCCTCGGCCTCTGGTACGCCCATCATCTCGGGGACGAGTACCGCTCCGACCCGAGCCAGCTCGACGCCAAGATGTTCTTCGCCCTGTTCTACGGGTTCATGGGGCTGGTTACGCCGGTGCTGTATTTCGAGCATCCCGGCCAGCACACCCGGGACATCATGCGCATCGGGCTCGGGCAAAGCGTGGGCATGGCGGCGGTCGGGCACGTGGTGGCCGATTATTATGCGCCCAACGGAGCCACCTCCGGGACGCAGCTGGGCATGATAACGCACGCGGCCTTGGGCGGCCTGACGGGCATCGCCGTGGCGTCCTTCGCCGATGCCTCGGTGTCGGTTCGCCCCTGGCTCGGATCGGCCCTCGTGGGAACCACCTTGGGTTTCACGGAGGGCGTGTTTTTCTTCCGCAACAGCCGCGACAGCCAGGAGCGCGCGCAGTATGCCGCGCTGGGCGCCGCGGGAGGCATGACAATGGGCCTGGGGCTGCAAATCCTGTTCTACGACAAGGATGCCAGCGCCTATGCGCGCAAGGCCTCGTGGGCCGGCTTCCTCGTCGGAGGCGCCTTGGTGGGCTACGCTTCCACCTATGCGCTGACTGGACACCTCGTGGAGAACGCCTCGGTTCCGCGCCGTGACGGCGACGGCGCCCACGAGCCCCCCCGCTGGTCGTTCAACCCGCTGCCCGAACCTGAAATCGTGATGTCGCGCGGGGAGCCCTCCAAACGTTGGAAGGTGCCGGGAGTGACTTATAGGTTTTAGGCCAAAGGCTTTTAGCGAACAGCTTACAGCGGACAGCCAACGCCAAAATTCGAGTAATTTGGCCGCTTGCTGTCCGCTGTAAGCTATAAGCTGTCCGCTTAACTTCCTATCTTTTTCATCCCGCTTCTTTCCCGCCTTTTACGGGAAGATCAACCCGCGGAACGCACCCCATGACGCCATCCAATCCGGAACCTTCCCCCTCCAAGAAGCCCCTCGTTTCCATTGCCGACGTGCAGGGCTACGACGACACCCGCCGCATCGACATCGACAAGGTGGGCATCAAGGACATCAAGCACCCCGTGCGGGTGCAGGACCGGAGCGGCGGCGAGCAGCACACGGTGGCGACCTTCAGCATGCTCGTGTACCTGCCCCATAACTTCAAGGGCACGCACATGAGCCGGTTCGTGGAGATCCTGAACCGCCGCGAGAAGGAAATCACGGTCGAGACCTTCCAGCACATGCTGCCCGAAATGACCAAGCGCCTCAACAGCGAGGCGGGCGTGCTCGAGATGCGGTTCCCGTACTTCGTCAACAAGCGGGCGCCGGTTTCGAAGGTCGAAAGCCTGATGGACTACGACGTGACCTTCATCGGCGAGCACCGCCGGGGCGTCACCGAAATGACCCTCAAGGTCGTGGTGCCCGTGACTTCGCTGTGCCCGTGCTCCAAGGAGATTTCGGATTACGGAGCGCACAACCAGCGGTCGCACATCACCGTGACGGCGCTGCTGGCGCAGGCGCCGGCGTTCGTGTGGATCGAGGACATCATCGACCTGGTCGAGTCCGTCGCCTCGTGCGAGCTGTGGGCGCTGCTCAAGCGCCCCGACGAAAAATGGGTCACCGAGCGCGCTTACGAAAACCCCAAGTTCGTCGAGGACATGGTCCGCGACGCGGCCCACCTGCTCAACCAGGACGAGCGCATCGTCAAATACACCATCGAGTCCGAGAACTTCGAGTCCATCCACAATCACAGCGCGTACGCCCTGATCGAGAAGGACAAGCGGGCGAAGTAGCGAACAGCGGACAGCAAAAAAGGCGGCTCAGTGAGTCGCTTTTTTTGTTCCGTTTTTCCAACAACTAACAACCAACAACGGCGGGGGTTAAACCGGGTTGCGGTGCGCTAGCATCCCTGTACTTCCGCGTTCATCGAGGACATGCTCTGCGGCAGGCGGTGGTCGGGTCCGTAGGCCTGGATGCGGGCCTGCACGGCCTCGCATTCCTCCCGCGTCCCGTAATGGACAATGGTGCGGCCGGTGAGGTCGACCTCGACGGCGCAACGGAAGGCGTTCTCCCGCGAGAGCTTCGAGGCATGGACCAGCATCTCGACCACGTAGTCGTAGGTGTGCTCTTCGTCGTTGAACAAAATGACCTTGCAGGGCTGGCGGGTTTGCGGCTGGGGCTCGGTCTCGACTTCCTCGTCGACCCGGGTTTCGGGCGATGATTCGCCCGCAAGCGGCCTCATGCCTGGCGGCACCAGGGGTCCCTTCGTCATCGGGCCACCACTTTTTCCCAGAAGTACGCCCAGGCCCGTTCCTGTTCGCCGGCCTGGAAGGCGTGCTTTTCGCCCTCGAGCCCCCGGATGCCGTCGAGATATTCGTTGATCACGTCGATGGTCTGGCGCAGGAAGAAGGGCTGGCGGCTTTGCACGAAGGCCAGATCCTCGAGAACGTGGCAGGGCAGGTAGGTTTCCAGGGGGTTGAAATTCGGGGATTCGCCCCCGGCGATCACCGACTTGAAATACCGGTCGAAAAACTCGTCCACCAGGGGGCGGTTTTCCTCCTCGTGGTCGCCCATGAGCTTTTGAAAGAGCGGGGCCCCATGTTTATCCGGGCCGGAGTCCTTCAGGAGCTGGACGAACAGGCCGAGCGCGGCCTCGTCGACCTTGCGGGCCAGCAGCAGGAGGTCGCGCGACGAAAGCGCCGCGAGGTCTTCCAGCGTGCGGAAACGGGCTCCTTTGCGGAGGCCCGACAAGTAGGCCAGCATCATGCTTTGATGCTCTTCTGACAGCATAGTGGAAGCTCCCGGCAGCAGGTAATATAGGACGTTCCGCCCTCGAAAACCGGGCACGAATCCGGCCCCCCTGCCCCCCGTATGTTTTTAAAATTGGGAGAAGCCGGAAAGGTCCGGCCGCTTCACGGAGTTCGACTTGATTTCCTGCCCCAAATGCACCGCCCCCATGGATCCCGTCGCCTATGACGGCGTCACCGTTCATCGCTGCACACGCTGCCAGGGCATCTGGTTCGACGGCGCCACCTACCGCAGCCTGAAGAAGGTTCCGGGCGCGGACAAAATCGACACCGGCAGCGCGGCCACCGGGCGCAAGAACGACGCGATCAAGGACGTGCTGTGCCCGGTGTGCCGCACGGTGCTCGAAGTCAAGCCCGACCTGTACCAGCCGCATATCCATTATGACGTCTGCCCCGCGGGCGACGGGGTGTACTTCGACGCGGGCGAGTTCCGGGATTTCGTGAAGGAAGACCTCGCCGACTTCTTCAAGGACCTTCTGGCCGGGAGGCGGAACCACTACTAGTGATGAATGAGGAGTGCGGAATGAGTAAGGGGCCTGCGCTTTCGGAGGCTCTGGCGGTGTTTCATCATTCCTCATTCATCACTCCTCACTTGGGCTCCCTGCCATGATTTCCGTCACCAATCTTTCCAAGTCCTTCCGCGTGCACCGCAAGGCTCCCGGTTTCCGCAGCTCGGTGCGCAGCCTGTTCCGGCGCGACTGGCATGAGGTGCAGGCGCTGAAATCCGTATCTCTGTCGGTGGGCGCGGGCGAAATCGTCGGCATCGTGGGGGCCAATGGGGCGGGCAAGACGACCTTGGTCAAATGCCTGTCGGGCATATTGCACCCCACCTCCGGGAGCGCGACGGTGCTGGGGCACGTCCCCTGGGAGCGCGAGGACGCCTTCCGCAGCCGCATCGCCCTGATCATGGGCCAGAAGGCCCAACTGTGGTGGGATCTGCCCGCCGCGGACGGCTTTCTCCTGCTGCGCGAAATCTACCGCATTCCCGAGAAGCAATTCCGAGCCTCGCTGGACGAGCTGACGGCGGCGCTGCAGGTCGAGGACCGGCTGACGACGCAGATCCGCCGCCTGAGCCTGGGCGAGCGGATGAAAATGGAATTGATCGCCGCCTTGTTGCACAGCCCGCGCGTCGTGTTTCTGGACGAACCGACCTTGGGCCTCGACCTCACGGCGCAGCGCGCCATTCGCGAGTTTCTGCTGCGTTACCGGGAGAAGCACAACCCCGCCATGCTCCTGACCTCGCATTACATGGAGGACATCGAACGGCTGTGCCAGCGCATCGTGATCATCCGCGGCGGGGAGATCGTCTATGACGGCGGGCTGCGCGAAGTGCTCGACCACTATGCGCCGCACAAGCGCCTGACCGTGCGGTGGGACGAGGCGGGGATGGACGGGCTACCGGAGGACATCCTGCCCGCGGCCCTGGGGGAGATCACGGGGACGGAGCCCGGCGTGCTGCACGCGAAGGTACCGCGCGAGAAGGCGGCGGAGGCGGCCTCGTGGTTGCTGCGGCGCCTGCCGGTGGCCGACCTGAACCTCGAGGAAGAGGACGTGGGGTCCATCATTGAAGCGTTGATTCGGAAATGAGATGGAGCGTGCTCTCGCCGGACAGACGCGTCGAACCTCGCTCGGCACCGCTTATGGGGAACTAGACCCGTGAACCTCCCCCTGTTCCGCCGGCTGTTCGCGCTGGAGTTCAAGCGCGCCTTCGCGTATCGTGCGGAGTTCTGGCTGGGATTCCTGGGCAACGCCCTGACCCAGGTTGCCGTGGCCTATCTGCTCTGGAGCGCGGTGTTCGCCTCGACCGGCGCGCATTCGCTGGGCGGGCTGACGCTGCGCGACCTGGCCCTGTATTACCTCCTCGTTCCCCTCGTCGAACGGATCACGCTCGGCGCCGAGATGAGCCATATCTCCGGCGAAATCTACGACGGGACCCTGAACCGCTACCTGGTGTACCCGGTATCGTTCTTCGGGTTCAAGTACGTGACCTCCCTCGCGCAAAGCCTCGTCTATGCGGCCCAGATGGCCGCGCTGGCGGGCCTGTGCCTGTGGGTGTTCGGCGTGCCGCCCGCCTTCCGTTTCACCCCGGGCGGGATCGCGCTCGCGCTCGCGGCCCTGATGCTGGGCACCGTGCTCTATTTCAGCCTGGCCGCCTGCCTGGAAATGATCGCCTTTTGGGCCGACAATGTCTGGAGCCTGATGGTGCTACTCAAGATGGTGCTGCATTTCCTGGGCGGCGGCCTGCTGCCGCTGGTCCTGTTTCCCGCGGGGTTCCGCGCCGTGCTGGAGCTGACGCCGTTCCCCTATCTGGTTTCCTTTCCCTTGCGGTTCCTCATGCAGGATATCACTGCCGCCGAGGCGGTCCGCGGCTTCGCCGTGATGGGCGGCTGGATCCTCGGCCTGTCGCTCCTGGCGGGATGGATCTGGCGGCGCGGAGCGCGGCAATACGCGGGGGTGGGGATTTAGCGCGCCTTGGCGTGCGGTCCTGTCTATGCGCTACCTGCGGCTGTATCTCTGCTTTTTGCGCTTTTCGGCCGGCAAGTCGATGGAATTCCGCGTCGACTTCTTCTTTCGCATCGTGATGGACCTTGCGTACTACGGGGTCGCGCTGGGTTTCTTCCACCTGCTTTACCTGCACACGCCCACCGTGGCCGGCTGGGACGTCCATCAGGCCCGCGTGTTCGTGGCCGGGTATATCGTCATCGACGCCATCCACATGACGGTTTTCTCCAACAACCTGTGGATCCTTCCCTCGCTGGTGAACAAGGGAGACCTCGATTACTACCTCGCGCGCCCGGTGTCCTCGCTGTTCTTCCTCAGCCTGCGCGACTTCGCCTTCAATTCCTTCCTCAACCTGATCTTCGCCGGGGGCATCCTGGCCTGGGCCCTGGCCTCGTACCCCGCGCCGCTGGGCGCGGCCTCCATCGTCTTTTTCTTGCTGTTGTTGCTGGGCGGCAGCCTGCTGTATTTCTGCGTCCACATGCTGTTCGTGCTCCCGGTTTTCTGGACCCACTCCGGCCAGGTCCTCACCTCGCTGTTCTACAACGTCACCCGGTTCATGGAACGGCCGGACCGCATCTACCGGGGCTGGACGCGGCTGCTGTTCACGGTGCTGCTGCCTTTCGGCGTGATGGCGTCCTTCCCCGCACGGCTGCTGATGGAGCCGTTCGACCCGTGGATCCTCGCCCAATTCGCCGCCATCGTGGCCGTCTTTTTCCTGCTCGTGATCGGGGTGTGGCGGGCCGGTTTGCGGGCGTATTCTTCGGCGTCTTCATAGGGCGGACGGCCGTCCGCCCCTACGCGCGCAAACCGGCTCCGGAGGCAACGTGAATCCCCTCCACTTGCTACAATTCCACCCATGAAGCCCGTCCGCAAAAAAATCGGTAAATCCGTCCGCAGCGCCTCCTCCGTCAAGGCCTCTTCCGCCAAGAAGTCCGCCGCGCCCGCCAAGGGCAACGTGTCCGCCCTATGGGCCGGGCGCTTCTCCGCCGGCATGTCGCCCAGCATGGAAAAGCTCTCGGTGAGCCTGCACTTCGACAAGAAGCTCTATCGCGAGGACATCGAGGGAAGCATGGCCCATGCGCACGGGCTGCACGCGGCCAAGGTGCTGACGGCTTCCGAACGCGACCGCATGGTCGCCGGCCTCAAGGGCATCCTTGCCGACATCGCGGCGGGCAAGGCCCTTTTCAAGCCCTCCGACGAGGACATCCACATGGCGGTGGAGCGCATCCTCACCGAGCGCGTCGGCGACCTCGGCAAGAAGCTGCACACGGGCCGCAGCCGCAACGACCAGGTGGCCACCGATTTCCGCCTCTACGTCATGCGCCGCGCCGAGGCGCTGACGGGACGCGTGGAAGAACTGCAAGGCGCCCTGCTGGCGAAGGCGAAGCAATACAAGGCCGACATCATGCCGGGTTATACCCACGTGCAGCAGGCCCAGCCGATCCTCATCGCGCATTACCTGCTTTCGTTCTTCTTCGCGCTCGAGCGCGACAAGTCGCGCCTGCGGCACGCCTGGTGGTCGGCGGGCGAGATGCCCCTCGGGTCCGGCGCGCTGGCGGGCTCGGCCTTTCCCTACAACCGCGAACTAGTGGCCGAACGCCTCGGCTTTCCGGCGGTCTCGCGCAACAGCATCGACGCCACCGCCCACCGCGACTTCGCGCTGGAATTCCTGGGCGCGCTCGGCTGCATCGGCGTCCTGCTCAGCAGCTACGCCGAGGACTTCGTGATCTGGTCCGCCTCGGAGTTCGGCTACGTGAAGCTGGGCGAGGCCTACACCTCGGGCTCGAGCATGATGCCGCAGAAGCGCAATCCCGACTCCATGGAACTGATCCGGGGCAAGGCCGGGCGGCTGCTCGGCGCCCAGGCGCGCCTGTTCACCGTGCTCAAGGGCCTGCCGCACGGGTACGACCGCGACCTGCAGGAGGACAAGGAGCCCGTGTTCGACGCCGTCGAGACCGCCTCCACTTGCCTCCAAGTGATGGCCGAGGCCATCGAATCGCTGACCTTCGACACGAAAAAGATCCTCAAGCGCATGCAGCCGGCCCTGCTCGCCACCGACCTGGCGGACGTATTGGTGGAAAAGGGGGTGCCCTTCCGGGATGCGCACCATATCGTGGGGCGCCTCGTCGGCGAGGCCGAGAAGAAGGGCGTCTCCTTCCTCGAACTGCCCGCGGAATCGTGGAAGACGGTTCCCGACGCCGCGAAAGTCCGAAAGATGCTGACCTATGCCTTCTCCGTCGAGCGCCGCAACATCCAGGGCGGCACCGGTAGCAAGTCAGTGGCGGCGCAGATCCGCGAGGCGGAGAAAATCCTCAAGCGGGTGGGGTAGGCGGATTGCCGCAAAGGATCGCAAAGAAGAAAGGGCCGCATTCGCGGCCTTTTTTTGTTCGTCTTTGTGATCTTTTGCGGCCAATCGTTCTTGTTAGCGCTTGCCTATCTCTTGCTGAGCCCGAAAAACACGATCGAGACGACCGCCGCAGCGATGCTGATGCCACCGTAGAGGTTGATGCGCTCGCGCAGGATGAAGACGCCGAGCACGATCGTCGTGAGTAACACGGAGGTTACGGCGAACAGGGCGTAGTACGAAGTGTCGAACCGGCTATAGAGGAGATAGAACCCGAGGAAGGTCAGGAACATCCCGAAGCCGGAGACGGAGTACCAGAAGAGGTTTTTCCTCAGGAATTCCCCGGAGCCGCGCAGGCCGAAAAACGCGGTGCCGATGAGATAGAGGGCCAGGCACACGGCCATGGCGGTGGCGGTGAAGTAGAACGGGTTGGCGGTGTTCCCGACCTTGCGGTTTCCCCAGACGAACAGGACGTTGCCGAAGGCGGCGATGAGGGCGAAGCTGAAGGGAATCAGGAATTTCAGGGGCATGCCTCGCAATGTACCAATCCCGTGTTTTCGGACCCCGGGAAGCGCCTGAAATCGTCCCGCGCGCAATGGAGGCGCCCCTCTAAAGTGCTACATTTGGGCCCTCAAACGCCCTTTATTTTCCGGAGTTTTCGCATGTCTTTGGATCCCCAAGCGCAACAATTGAACGACGCCATCGCCGCCTCCCACCCGCAGGTGCTGGAAATGCTTTCGAAGCGCGGCAAGGCGATTTACTTCCCGAAGCTGGGCGTGCTGGCCCAGTCGGCGGACGCGCAGGGCAAGGACATAAACGCCACCATCGGCATCGCGCTGGAAGAAGACGGCGCGCCGCTCGTGCTTCCGAGCCTCGCCGACGCGATCAAGCTGCCGAAGGCCAACGCCTTTACCTACGCGCCCAGCCCCGGCCGTCCCGACCTGCGCAAGCTGTGGAAGGAAATGATCGTGAAGAAGAGCCCGTCGCTGGCGGGGAAGGCGATCAGCACGCCGGTGGTGACCACCGCGCTCACGCACGGCATCTCGATGGCGGCGTATCTCTTCTGCGACGAGAACGATACCGTGTTCATCCCGAGCCTGTACTGGGAGAACTATGACCTCGCGGTGACCCTGGCCACGGGTGCGAAGCTGGAGACCTTCAACACCTTCACTCCCGCGGGCGGGTTCGACGTGGAAGCGCTGCGGGCCAAGCTCGCCGGCGGCAAGCGCGGCGGCAAGAAGATCGTGAGCCTGAACTTCCCGAACAACCCCTCCGGTTACACGCCGACGGTTGAAGAGGCGGCCGGGATCGTGAAGGTCCTGACGGAAGCGGCGCAGGCGGGCGACAAGGTGGTCGTGCTGCTCGACGACGCCTATTTCGGCCTGGTGTTCGCCCCGGGCGTGTACGAGGAGTCGGTGTTCGCGCCCCTCGCTGACGCCCACGAGAACCTGCTCGCGGTCAAGATCGACGGCGCGACCAAGGAAGACTATGTCTGGGGCTTTCGCGTGGGCTTCCTGACCTACGGCATTAAGGGCGGCACGCCCGCGCTGTACGAAGCGCTCGAGGCCAAGACGGGCGGCGCGATCCGCGGCAACATCTCCAACAGCTCGCACCCGGCGCAGTCGCTGCTGCTGGCCGCCTGGTCCTCCCCCGGTTACGCCGCCGAGAAGCAGCGCGCGTTCGACCTGCTGAAGAAGCGCTACGACAAGGTGCGGTCGATCCTGGACGCGCACCCCGAATACGCCGAGGCCTTCGTGCCCCTGCCGTTCAACTCGGGTTATTTCATGTGCGTCCGGCCGCTGAAGGCCGACGCCGAGGCGCTGCGCAAGAAGCTGCTGGTGGATTATTCCACCGGCACCGTCAACTTCGGCGGCATCCTGCGCGTGGCCTTCTCGGCGACGCCCACGGACAAGCTCGAGAAGCTTTTCGACAACCTGTACAAGGCGGCGAAGGAACTAGGTTAGCGCGGATTGGCCGCAAAGGATCGCAAAAAGCACAAAGGGCCGCCCTAAGCGGCCCTTTTCTTTTATGCCTGGATTCTTTGCGAAATACCATTTTTTTGTAACATCATTTTACCATCACGGATATGGCCGGTAAAAATATTAATCCCTAGCCGGACTTCCTCCGGATTCATATAATTGTGCCGGGTAGGAAACCACATAGCTTGGAGGGGATACCATGAACTTTCATAAAAACGCAACGGTTGCTTTGTCGGTCTTTCTGGCGGCTTTCGCCGTTTCAAACGCGGCGGTCGGCGACACGGTCCGCGTCAACAGCGGCGCCACCGCACCCTATACGGACACCAAGGGCCAAGTATGGGCCGCTGACTCGGGTTTCGTTGGGGGCGAGGCGTATTCGGCGACCGCGGAAATCGCGGGCACGGACGACGACGCCCTTCATACGGACGAGCGCTGGGATGATGCGGACTTCAGCTACACCTTCAACATGAAACAGGGCGCGGGCAGCTACATCGTGGGCCTGTACGAGGCCACCCTTTGGGATGGGGCTTGCGGCGAGGGCACGCGCGTTTTCAACGTGGACATCAATGGAACCCAGGTGCTTACCGATTACGACATGTCCAAGGAGGTCGGTTGCCTCACCGCGCAGGTCAAGCGCTTCGTGGTTACGTCCGCGGACGGGAAGATCACCATCACTTTCAAGGTCGGGGCCGTCCAAAACCCGAAGATCAACGCCATTGAGATCTACCCCGGGACCGTGATTGGGATCCAGGGCCAGGGCAAGGCGAACGCGGGCGGCTCGAAGCTGTCGATCGCTTCCTCCAAGGGCGGGTTCACGGCGAACCTGCGCGCCGAGGGCGCCTACACGCTGGAACTCAGCGACCTGCAGGGCAAGCGCATCGGCATCAAGCAGGGCTTCGGCGACGGCGCGCAGACCTTCTCGAACCTGAAGCCGGGCGTCTATTTCCTGACCTCGCGCGTCGGCTCGCAAACCGTCACCCGCACGGTCAGCGTTCTTCGCTAAAGGCGCTGATAGAGCGGCTGAACGTAAGATTGGCCGCAAAGGATCGCAAAAAAGAAGGGCCGCATTTGAGCGGCCCTTTTTATTTCATCTTTGCGTTCTTGATTCGCACCTATGGTGCTCATACTTTCAATTCTTTGCGGTCAATTCCAGGCGTTTTGCGGCCATTGGGCTTGTTTAAAACCTGCGCACCGCCGTGATTCCCGGCGCGGCGCCGTCGCCCAAAGTCGGCCAGAGCTCCGTCCCCCACAAGCCCAGCCCGTCCGGACGGTGCAGTTGCACAAAGCCCAGGCCGATCAACGAACCCATCACCGCTCCGGCCAGCACGTCCGAGGGAAAATGCTTGCCGGAGGCCACGCGCACGGTCGCGGCGGCCGTCGCGGCCGTGAGGCTGCCCGCCCAGAGCCACCCCCGATGCTCGAACTCGGGATGCCGCAAGGGATACACCGTCGCCAGGTAGACGGCGCCTAGGAAGGCCTCGGAGGCGTGGCCCGAATAAAAGCCGCCGGCGGCCTGGGGCTCGGCGCGTTCGGCGGCCGGAGCCTCCGTCCCGTAAACGAAGGGCCGTGGACGCAGGCGCATCGCCCGCACGTTCAGGTTGAGCGCGGAGGACCAGGCCAGGGCCTCGCCGAGGATCAGGAGGTCTTCCAGAACGGGACGCCAGGGCGTTTTGTTCCATCCCGCGTCCCACGCGCCGACGAAGATTGCCGAGCCCCCAACGCCCACGGCCAGGATATCGCTGGCTAGGTCCGCCGCGGGGTTGTAAGTCCCCGCCGCCCACCTCTCCCAGTAAGGAATGTCCGAACGGCGAAGGTCTTCCGGCCCCGCCGGCCGCATATGGTTCACGCGATAGCGGCCGAGGGTTTGCGCCGCCACCCCCGTGGTCAAAAGGGCGGTTTCCCGGGGCCAGGAGAACACGAAGGGAGATTTCTCTTGGGCGGGGGCCGAACGAGTGGTAGTAAACAGACAAATCAACAAGACAATCGCACAAAATCTCATGATAACCCAAAGATAACCGGATGCTTCCCCCGATTTCCTCTGCGAATCGGGACTGAAGGCCTTAACTTCCTTGGAGGGGGTTTTCTTCCTTCCTTGGAAGGGTTGTCTCCCGGATTCGATCCAGTCGTTGCCCTTAGGAGTTTTCATGCGAATTTTGAAAAATACGGCGGGCGCCGCCGCCCTGGCCTCCTCGATTCTGGCCGCCGGCTTCGGCGTGGCGGAGGCTCAGCCGACCGACCTGAAAACCTTGGCGATCGCGCGCGGCATCGACGTCGGACTTGCGTTGAGTTCCTCGTCCGGCGGTGCGGCGGTGGATACCGTCGTCACGCGCAACTTCACGGGATTCGTGCCCGAGAACGCCACCAAATGGGGCAACATCTCCAGCGCTCCCGGGGTTTACTCGTGGACGGGCACGGACGGGATGCTGGACTTCGCCCAGAAGTACGGCATGAAAATGCGGTTTCACACCTTCGTCTGGCACCAACAGAGCAGCTATATCGCCAACGGCCACACGAACGGCGTGGCCCAGCCGCCCGAAGCCAACAAGTACACGCGCGCCGAGGCCTTTACCCACATGCGCAATCACATCGGCGCGGTGATGGGTCACATCAAGGGCCGCAACGGCGGCCAGATGCATTTGATTTCGGAATGGGACGTGGTGAACGAGGCGGCGGCGCGCGACAGCGGCAACGACGATTCCCAGAACCTTTACGGGGGCATGCGCCGCAGCACGGGCAACTCCGTCAATCTCGACAGCGGGCTGAGCCGCTGGACGGGTTATACGCAGGGCGAGACGAACGACTTCGACTACATCGACTCGGCCTTCGCGATCGCGCACCGCAACGACACCACCGCGCGCCTGGTGTACAACGATTATGACGCCGAAAGCCTGGGAAAGAAATCCAATACCGTGTACAACTTGATGGCCAAGCTGAAGAACCGCAAGATCCCCGTGCACGTGCTCGGCATGCAGTGCCACTGGTATATCGGGCCCTCCAACACCGGCTCCAGCGGCGCCTGGGACCCGCAGCAAATCGTGACGAACATGAACCGCATCGCGGCTTTGGGCCTGGATATTTCCATCACCGAGCTCGACATCCGCTTCCAGAACCCGTCCGATTCGACCAAGCTCTACCAGCAACGGCAGGCCTATGAGACCATCATGAGCATTTGCCTCAACCAGCCGCGCTGCAAAAAGTTCTACGTGTGGGGCTTGCGCGACGGCTCCAGCTGGATCAACAGCCGGTTTCCGGGCTATGGAAATCCCCTGCTTTTCTCCGGCTCGGGAAGCACCTACACGCCCAAGCCCGCCTACTACGGCCTGATCGCCTCGCTGCAGACCACTTCGGTGCGCGCCCCCGGCGCGCGGGGCGCGGTGCGGTTCACCCCGGCCGGCCCTGCTTATGATATCCGCGGACGCCAAATGAAGTCCCTGCCCGCGGGCCCGTCCTCCCTCGTCCGCAAAACCGTTCCGGCCAAGGCCGCGCGCTAAAGAAAGACTTAAACATGAAATTATTGACAACCGTGTGCGCGCTGGCGGGCTTGGCCGTCTCCATTTCCGCCCAGCCCGACACGCTGAGGAAGCTGGCCGACCTGCGCGGCCTCCGCGTCGGGGCCGCGGTCACCTTCCCTTCCGGAAACAACGCCGCCAACCGCCCCGAGTACGAGCGCGTCCTGAGGACCAGCTTTAACACGGTGGTGTGCGAGAACGCCATGAAGTTCCAGAACCTGTTCCAGGGAAGCACCCGCGGCGTCTATAACTGGAGCCCTGCGGACGCGATCGCCCATTTCGCCGACAGCAACGGCATGCAGTTACGTGGCCATACCTTCGTGTGGCACAGCCAGACCGCCACCTGGTTCAACAACCTGACGGGCACCGCGACCTCTCGTGACACCACGCTCAAGATCATGCGGGAACATATCGACTCGGTGGGGAGCCGCTACAAGGGCCGCATCAAGGAGTGGGACGTGGTGAACGAGGCCATCGCCCAAAGCGGCGGGACTTCGCCGAATTACCGCACCGACTCGCGGTGGTACAGCCGCACGGGCGGCATCGATTACATCGATTCGGCCTTCGCGTACGCCCAGCGCATCGACTCGGGCGCCCTGCTGGCCTATAACGACTTCGGCGCGGAAGGGATGAACAACAAGTCCCAGAACGTCTACGATTTGGTGTCAGGACTCAAGCAGCGCGGCGCCCCCATCCACATCGTGGGGTTGCAGGCCCATTTCAACCTGACCGACCACGACACCGCGGCCATCGGCCAGAACATGCGGCGCCTGGCGGCGCTCGGGTTCCTGATCTCCTTCACGGAAATCGACATTCAGACCTCGAACAGCACGACGAACCTGGAAACCCAGAAGGACAAGTACAAGGCCCTGATGGCTCTTTGCCTTTCGGTGCCGGCTTGCAAGTCCTACATGGCCTGGGGAGTGAACGACGCGCAGTCGTGGCGCGGCGCGAACGCGGTCGCTCTCCTGTTCACCGGCACCAGCACCATCACGCCCAAGCCCGCCTATTGGGGCGTGGTCGAGGCCCTGGCCGCCGGAAGCACGCAGACCTCCATTCCCTCTGCGCCGTGGAACGTGACCGCGTCGCGGGCTCCGGGGGCAAGTTCCGCCGTCGTTTCGTGGAAGGCGCCCGGGACCGACGGCCGCAGCCCCATCACCGGTTACAAGGTTACCACGGTTTCGGATACCACGAAAACCTGCACAACGACCGGGGCGCGGTCCTGCACGGTCACGGGACTGTCGGCCGACTCGAATTACCGCTTTGTAGTTCGTGCCACCAATGCTATCGGCGTCAGCGGCGTTTCGCCGCCCTCGCCCGGGGCCGGCTCGGGCGTGGTCTCGATCGCCACCACCGCCCGCGAGATGGCCGCGGGCCGCTTCACCAACGGCTATGCCTACCAGGTGCCCGAGGCGGCCGTGCGCGGCACCTCGGAACTGAGCCTTACGGTTTCGGATCTGAAGGGGCACGTCGTGTGGAAAAAGTCGGTTCGTCCCTCGCAGAGCGGCGTGCGTGAAATTTCCTGGAACGCGGGCTCGGCGCCGTCGGGCGTTTACATTCTGCATGTGCGCGCGGTCCAAAACGGCAAGAGCCATGAGGCGACCCAGCGCAGCCTGAAGCTTCGGTAGCTTTGCCTCGCCCGTGAATATTTAAAGCCCCGCCTGCGCGGGGCTTTTTTGTGCTTGGTATCTTTGTCTCTCCATGCGCGTCCTCCTGATCGACAACCACGACTCCTTTTCCGCCATCCTGCGAAACGCCCTGTGGGAGCTGACGGGGGAAAAGCCCCTGTTCTTCCGCAACGACGAGCTGACGCGCGAGGACCTGCAATCCCTTTCCTTCGACGCGGCCGTGTTGTCGCCCGGCCCCGGCCACCCCTCCCGGGTGCGGGATTTCGGCGTCTGCCGGGACCTGCTCCAGCTTTATCCCGACCTGCCCGTGCTGGGCGTCTGCCTCGGGCATCAAGGCCTCGCCCACTTCGCCGGCGCGCGGGTGGTCCCCGTTCCGGGAGCCCTGCACGGACGCACCGGCCGCGTCCGCCACGGCGGCGAGGGCATCTTCCGCGGCCTGCCGGCCGACTTTGAGGCCATCCGGTACCACTCGCTCGCCGTCGAGGCGGATTCCCTGCCCAGTAACGTTCAGGTTACGGCGGTTTCCGTCGAGGACGGCCGGATTATGGGCCTGGCCTTTCTCGACCGGCCCTGGCACGGCGTGCAGTTTCACCCCGAGTCGATCGGCACGCCTTCGGGCGCGGCCCTGCTGAAGAATTTCCTGGACCTCGCCGCACCCTCCCGCGCGGTTCCCGCCGCGCGTCCGCCGGGACCCGCCGAGACCCGCGCTCCGGTTCCCCCCGGTTCCCCGGTTCCGTTCCGGGAACTTTCCTGGCGCGATCCTGCCGAGGTGTTCTCCGGGTTTTTCACGGAAGCCTCGGGAACGTTCTGGCTGGATGGACGCCGGCCTCCCGCGTCCGCCGCATCGGGTTGGCCGGTGACGGTGATGGGAAAGGCCGGGGCGTTTTTCGAGTTTCGCGATTTCTCTTCCCTGCGGGACTGGATGGCCGGGCTGGATCTCGACGGAGATCGCGCCGCCCCGTGGGCGGGCTACCGGGGCGGCCCCGTGGGGCATCTCGCGTACGAACTCCATCGCGATACATTGGGGACAAAGAAGGAACCAGAGTTGCATTCAGGGGAACCGCTTTCCCGCTGGATGTTGCCTGAGGGATACCTCGTGTTCGACCAGGAGGCGGCGAGGGCGTTCGCCGCGTGGGAAGGGGAGGCTCCCCCCGGCTGGCTCCGGACGATCCTGGAGGCCTGGAACGAACCTCCGGTCCCGTCCGCCGTCTCCGCCTCGGCCCTGCCTCCCTTCCAGGAATGGGAACCGCTGCTGTCCGAAACGGAATACAAGGAGCGCGTGCTTTCGCTGCAGGATTCCATCGCGCGCGGGGAGACCTACGAGGCATGCCTGACCCACGCGTTTTCGGCGCGTTCCCCGGCGGATGCCCGCGCGGTTTTTCGGCGCCTGCGGGAACGCAACCCCGCTCCCTATGCCGCCTGGCTGGCGTTTCCCGACGTCCGGATCCTTTCGGCCTCGCCCGAGTTATTCCTCGAGATCTCCCCCGCCGGCGTGCTGCGCGGCCGGCCGATCAAGGGGACGCGCCCGCGCGGAAAAAGCGCCGCCGAGGATGCGGCTTTGCGCGAGGGCCTGCGCGGCTCGGTCAAGGACGGCGCCGAGAACCGCATGATCGTGGATTTGACCCGCCACGACTTCAGCCGCGTCTGCGCGCCGGGCAGCGTCGAGGTTCCCTTCTTTCTGGAGGTCGAGGCGCATCCCGCGGTGTTCCAGATGGTCTCGGAGGTTCGGGGCGCGCTGGCGGCGGCAAAGACCGCGCTGGACGCGGTGGAGGCCTGCTTTCCGGGAGGCTCGATGACGGGCGCACCCAAGGAGCGCACCGTGGAACTGCTGGAGAAGCTGGAGGCGGGGCCGCGCGGGGTGTATTCCGGAGCCCTGGGCTGGTTCACGCGCGGCGGCGCCCTGACGCTCTCGATGGTGATCCGGACCCTGGAAAACCGGGGTGACCGCTGGCGCGTCGGCTGCGGCGGCGCGGTCCTGGCCGATTCCGATCCCGAGGCGGAATGGCGCGAAGCCGTGCTCAAGGCCCGCAGCGTGATCGACGCGGCGGGTTAACTTTATAGGCTATGGGCGAAGACCGGGGGACAACGATGAGGTTCTTTACGTGCGTGATTGTGCTTCTCGGGTCGCTGTGGGCGCTGCCTGCGCGCGCCGAGTTCCACGCGCAAGCGGGCGGCGGCCTTCACGTGCCGAACGGCGACAGCGCGCGCTTTTTCGAGAAGGGTTATCGCCTGGAACTGGGCGTGGAATACAAGTTCGGGAACAACCTCGGCCTGCTGGTGACGGGCGCCTATAACCGCGACAAGGTCGATGGAGACCGGATCAACGAGGAGAATCCTTCCATCCCGGCGGCCGCGACCGTCACGGGCCACGCGGAGATCTATGAGCTGAACCTTTTGCCGAAGTTTTACCTGCTGGACTCCGAGAACCTCGGCGCCTACTTCATCGGAGGGGGAGGCCCGCGCTGGTTCGAGCGGAAGGTCACCATCACGCCTCCCGTCGGGGCCCCCACCCCCGCGCGCACCCTGGAAAAATCCGAGCGCAGCCTTGCGCTCCAGGGAGGCTTCGGCGTCGAGGCGATATTGCCCGGCTCGTTGCGCATCGGCATCAACCCGATGTACACGATCGCCTTCGCCCAGCACCGCGTCGAATACGCGACGCTCACGATCTATTTGAAGCTATAGCCGGGTTTCAGCCCGCGCAGCCGCGGTGCGTGAAGAAGGCCTCCAGGTCCTCGGCGCGGGCCAGGTCGGCCGCGAGCGCCTCACGCTCTTCGGCGGTCAACCGGATTTGCCGGGCCTCCGCCAGAATCCCGCGCCCCTCCACCAGCTCATTGAGCGAGATCGCCAGGTCCGTTCGCAGCAGCAGGGCTTGAAAGCGCAGCGGGGCCTGGGCTTTCGGATGCGCCGTCCCGGCCTCGTCCAGGAACCGGGCCGCTTCGGCGTGCGCGCGGCGCGCTTCGAGCGCCACGGCTTCGGCCAGGGCGGCGCGAAGGGCCGCGCTAGCGGCTGGGGACGGGCTCTCGGCGGAAGGCGGGGGCGTCATGCGCCTTCAAGATAGGAAGGCGCAGCCCGCAATCCTGCAGCAAGCGGTCCATGAGGGGACCGGCCTCGAATTGCGCGGCGCGCTCCACGGCGGCGCGCCGGAAGGTGGCCGCCCCGTGCGGCTTCGTCAGGTACTCGGCCGCGAGGAAGGCCATGGCCTCCGGGGATCCCGCGTGAAATCCGCAGACCCCGTTCAGGATGAGATCGCGCGGGCCCTTGGTGTCGTAGGCGATCGCGGGCAGGCCGCAGGCCATGGCTTCGAGGAGCACGCAGGAGAAGGTGTCGAACCACGAAGGGAGCAGGAGCAGATCGGCGGCCGCGAAGGCCGCGGCGAGCCGGGCGGGATCCATCCAGCCGAGAAAAACCGCGTCCGGAATTTTCTCCTTCAGCTCCTCCTCAAGGGGGCCGGTTCCCGCGAAGGCCAGCACGGCTTCGGGGCAGCGGCGGCGAATGTCCGCCAGCACCTGGGGAAGATCGCGCAGCCCTTTTTCGGCGCTGAGCCGACCCGCGAACAGAAGCACCTTCGCGCCTGCGCGCACCCCGGGAAGCACCTCGGCGCGCTCCACGGTCCGGGGGACGAACTCCGGACGGGTCCAGTGCGCGGTCAGGTGAAGCTTTTCGCGGGGAAGCCCGAATTCAGGGCTCGCGAAGAGATCGCGCTGCTCGGTATTGAGGAGGAACAGGCCGTCGAAGGCGCCGTAGAACGCGCGCAGAATGCGGCGCAGGCGATCGGATTGGTGGATGTCCATGTCGGCGTTGCGCCGCGCGAAATCCATCCAGTCGGTGTGCACGTAAAAATGCGCGGGCACCCCGAAGGCGTGCTTCAGGTACAGGGCGATGGCGCCCATGGGCGCCTCCGTCGAACAGAGGATGCGGTCGTAGCCCCCGTCCTGAAACAGCTTTTGGACCTGCAGCAGGTCCGGCACCCGCAGGGGCTGGTCGGGATAGAACGGAAAGCGGAAGGTTTCCACCGATGGCAGCGATACCAGGTGTTCGCCGGCCTTTTCGGCGGGAACGTCGCAGGCGAAAAAATCGACGGGAAGGTTGCGGCGGCGCACCTCCTCCAGCGTGGCCTGCAAGGCGTGCGAAACGCCGTTCTTGTCGAAGAGAGTGTCGGTCAGCCACAGCACGCGCCCCGCGGGGCGGCCGCGTCCCGTGCGTGCCGCGAAGTGGTCCACGAAGGCGCGGCGGTCGTTCAGCACGGCGTGCGTGGCGTAGGTGGCGCCGCCCAGGACCGTGGAGGCCAGCAGGGGGAAGGGGAGGCCGTCGGTCAGGTTGCCCAGGCTGGACTCCGCCGTATGCGGCGCGCGGACGGGCTTCTTCTTCTCCGTCCAGGAGCGAAAGTGGATGGGGAGCTCGAACTTCTCGAGGGCGTCCGCGAAGGAAAGCGCGGGCCCGCCTTGCGTGAAGGGACGCAACTTCGCGCCCAGGCGCCCCAGGAAAATTTCCTGCAGGGTGTGGAACATGCGCGGCAGCACCTCGCGCAGCGCCCGGATGTTGGCCTCGGGGGACGTTTTGCGCGCGATCGCGAGCGCGTCGATGTCGGCGAGCAGGGGCTTGTAGTCCTTCGAGGTGAGGACCTTCATCCACCACGCCGGGCGCTTGCCGCGCAGCCCGCGGCTGAAAACCTTGAGGAAGCGCGAGGTGCGCCGGTGGCGGCGCAGTTCCATCAGGCCGTTGCCGATCATGAACGCGTTGAGCTTCTGGCCGGGCTCTCCCTTGTGCAGAAGCAGGCGCACCAAACCGGGGTCCTCCATGCGCAGCGCCGACTGGGAGAAATACTCCAGGAAGGCCGCCGTAAGCTTCTCCTCGGCGCAGGGCACGCCGAAAGGGGCGATTCGCCCGTCGCGCAAGCCTTCGAGCGCGATTTCCGAAGGCTTGCGCCGCGACTGCCGCCAGCCGGGCGCGGCGATCAAAGTTCCCGTGGCGCCCGCGAACATCCCGAAGTGGCAGTCGGAGCCCCCCGTGATTTTCTTGACGAACGGATTGCGGCAGAAGTCGGACGCGCGGAGCCCGAGGCGGCGCTCCATCGATTCGAGGCGCTCCTCGTCCATGCCCCGCACCCATTCCAGCGTCAGCAGGTTCTGCCAGGAGTCCCGCTGCCCGTTCAGCGCCTCGAAGCGTTCGAACAGCAGCGCGAAGCGGTCCATGATGGAAACGTCGGGAAACTTACCCGGGGCGTAAAAGTGCAGGGGGTGGGCCAGCACGGTCGGCAGGTTGCGCTCCAGCGCAAAGGCCTGGAACTTGTAGATGTCCTTGCGCAGGGCCTGAAGCTTCTCTTCCTCCCCGGGCGTGAACCCGAAGGTGAGCACATGCACGCCGACCCCCGCGTCGGGGATCGTGCAGCTGAATTCCGCGCCGACCAGAACGTCCTCTCCCTTGTCAAGCAGGTCCCAGCAACTGCGCGCGTTGTTGTGGTTCGTGACCGTGACCACGTCCGAACCGTGGCGGCGCAGGGTGCGCACGAGTTCCTTCGTGGGCAGCCATGTCTCGGGAAGCCGCAGGAGGCGCCCGAGCGTCTCGTCCGGAACGTCGCTGTTGCGGTCGTGGCAGTGCAGGTCGACGCGCAGCACGTCGGCGGCGTCGAGCGAGGGGAGGGCGCGCCGGGCCTCGACGAGGGCGGTTTCGAGGTCGCTCTCGACGCGCGCGTTGAAGTTCCTGGACGCAGGGGCTTGGTTAAACGGGGACATTTTTCCTCCCGGTGGGAGAAGGGTTATCCCGGAGCGTTTCCGGGCGTGGGTCGGAATGAAAACGGAGGGATCCGGAAAGTTCCGGAAGGGGTATCCGCAGGTGCGGGCCGAGGAAATCGCCGTCGATCCCGCGCGCGCGGGCGAAGGCCGCGGGCAGGCACAGCACGAGGTTCGCCGGATCCTGATGTTCCCGGCGCGCGCAGGACCATTCCACGGTCACGGAACGCGTCCCGCATTCCAGGCGGAAGGCGACGTCCCCGTGCAAGGTCGGCGCGCCTTCGGCCCGGATCACGGCGCCCGGGCGGAACCATCCCTCGGGTGCTCCGGAAAGCAGCAACAGGCTTCCCTTGCCGCCGCGGCCGGGCTCTTCGCGGACCAGCAGGTCGCGGATCAGGTTCAGGAATTCGGCCGCGGCCCAGCCGTGATCGCCGTCGCCCATGCAGCCGCCGCCCGTGCGCGGGTGGATCGCCTCGGGCCAGGCGAGCGTGGGGCCGCCATGCCGGAGCAGCGCCTCGAGGATGTCGAAGGCGCGCGGGTCCTGGCGATGCATCAGCGCGCGGGCCAGCTGGGCCGAAAGGTAGGGGTTCAGCCCGGTGTGGATGATTTTTTGCAGGAAGAGCCCGTCGCGGAGATTGCCGCGCACGAGGAATTCGACCGTCTCGGCGACCCACTCCGCGCGCGGGTCCACGATGGCGAGGGGAGAAACCGCCGCGAGGTTCCCCACCGCCGCGGAATCGATGCCCCGGTAGGGGGAGCAGGGCAGGCCCTCGCCTCCGGCGCGCTTGAACGTCTCGCGGATCGAGGCCTCGACCTCGGCGCGGTACTGCGTCAGCAGCACCTCGATCCAGGCGGTCTCGCGCGGCTTTTCCAGAAAGCGCGCCGCCCACAACAATTTTTCCAGTCCCGCCAGGCTCCAGAAGTTGTCCCAGTAGTAGTGGTCGTTCGGCCCGAAATGCTCCGCCGAGAACCCGGCGGGCAGCAACCCGTAATGCAACGAGGCGGGCGTCGCCCGTCCCGTGCGCCCGCGGCGCCGCATCGCGTCGATCCAGCGCGCGCCGCGCATCAGCGCCGGCCAGGCCCGCGCCAGCAGCGCCGGGTCGCCGCCGCGTTGCACGTGGCCGATCAGGGTCCACAGCGCCTGCCCGTTGCTGTCCCATTCGCCGTTCTGGCTGCGGAAGAACCCCGAGGGTTCCTGCCGCTCTAGGGAGCGGTCCATCTTGCCCGCGACGCGCGCGCGCATGCCCATCTGGTCGAACGCCAGCGCGATGAAGGCGGAGTCGCGGAACCAGTGCCCGTGGTAGAGGAAGGAGCCCGGCGAAAAGCGGTCGCCGTCGTCGAACACGTTCAGGCGCCCCTTCACGGCCCGGAACGCGGCGTCCAGCGCGGGGTGGGGGATCTCGATACGCAACCCCGTTTTTTCCGCGGCGCGCAAGCGGTTCAATTCATTGTCGCGCGCGAAGCCGATTTCCTTCAGGCTCGGCAGGGCCGGCCTGGACTTGCCGCCGCGCGAAAGGATGCCCACGCAGACGATCTCGCGCTCGCCCGCGGCCGGAATTTCCAGGTCGAACTCCGCGACGGCCGAGAGCATCCCCGATTTCGAAACCAGCCTCCGCTGGTCCAGGCCGCGGTCGGGGTGCACCAGCGAATCTCCCTGCCAGCGGTTCGACAGCGTCACGCGCTTCGGCAGTTCCGGAAAATAGAGCGCGTTCTTCCCGTTCACGCGAAAGAAATTTCCCTCCTGCCCGACCTCGCCGATGGGGCTGAACATGAGAGGATTATAGGGCCGCACGGCGATGCCGAGGATGAGCGCGCGGGGCTCCTGCGTGAGATTGCGCGCCCGGTGCGTGCACACCAGCCATTCCTGGTCTCCGTGCTTGACCGCCAGCGCTTCCGAGGTCCATTCAAGACCCGGGGGAGCCGGGTACGCCGTGCGGATGCACGGGAGGGTGCCCTCCAGCAATTCCTGCCGCACGCCTTGCAGGCGGGGAGGCAAATAGTTCGCCCCCCCGGCGCGCAGGTAGGAGAAAAAGGACCAGCCATAGGGCCGCAGGGTGGCCATGCCCACGGGATCGATCATCGCTTCGCGTTGCGACCCGTTCGCGCCCAGCGCGGTCCAGTTGCGCGCGGTGAGATTGTTCTTGATCACGTTCGTGCCCGTCGGAAGGAACGCGGCCGAGTCGGGGTCGATTTGTCGCTCCACCCACCAGGGCCATACCCAGGTCGGGTTGCTCTGCACCGCCAAGGTGTTGTTGAGGCCGGCGAGGATGACGGAGAGCCCTTGCTCGACGAGTTCGGCGGGGAAGGAAATGTCGGCGGGCCGTCCCGCATGCCGGAGCGAGTTGAAGAGGGGGATCAGGTGCTTCTTGCCCGTCCAGCGGAGGTAGGTCCGCACCAGCGCGTCGCTGAGAAACGAAAAGTTCAAGTGGTGTCGAAAGCCTTGTAGTGCGGCATTTGCGGGTAAGAGTAACCGGTTTCGGACCGGCTGAACCGGTTCGGAAGACCATGTAACGGGAGTGAAACATTATGGGAACGCGTTGGTTACCGAAACCCGGATGTTAACACTTGTGAACAGATTGGGAGTAAAAATCCGGAGAAAAATCGTGCTTTTTGGAGAATTTTGGGGATTTTCCAGGCGAAACCGGGAAGGTTTGTGTCACTTCGTCACGCATGCGATGGCTCTCCGCGTCGTTCGAACCCCTTGTTCGCGGGGGTTCGCGACGGGGTAACCCGGCGGTCACGGGGCAGGGTAACCTGCGTGTATCGGATCCGGAAAATTCGAAAATCCCTCCGGGCCATGGCGGGCTCCCCGCCGGAGTTTATCCCGAGCTTGTCGAGGGCGGGCACTCCTCCCGCCGTTACTTTCCTTCCCAACCCCCAACCCCCAACGACGAAGCCGGGTCTTCAGGGAGTAATTTTCCCCCATGTCCGATCTGATCCGCCGCGACCTGGCCCATCTTTGGCATCCCTGCTCCCAGATGAAGGACTACGAGGATTTCCCCCCGGTGGAGGTCACGGGGGCCGCGGGGTCCTACCTGCACCTCCGGAACGGCTCGCGGCTCATCGACGCTTCGTCGAGCTGGTGGTGCAAGTCCCTGGGCCACGGGCACGCGCGCCTGCGCGCCGCGCTGTCCCGGCAGGCCGATCGGTTCGAGCACGTGATCTCCGCGAACACGGCGAACGAAACCTTGGTCGGGCTTTCCGAACGGCTGGCGGCCCTGTGCCCCCCGCTCGACAAGGTGTTCTACGGGGGCGACGGATCCACCGCCGTGGAAATCGCCCTGAAGATGGCCTTGCATGCGCAACGCATCCGCGGGCAAACGCAGCGCGTGCGATTCATCGCGCTCGAAAACGGCTATCACGGCGAGAGCGGGCTCGCGCTCGCGGTCAGCGATTTGGGATTGTACCGCGAACCCTACGCCGAAGTCCTGCCGGAACCCGTCATCCTGCGCGGCCTGCCCTACGTGGCCTCCTCCGCCGATCCCCTATGGAACGACTGCGGCCCGGCGTGGCCCGCGCTTCAGGCGCAGCTGGAAGTCCACGCGCGCACGGCCGCCGCGCTGATCGTGGAGCCCGTGCTGCAGGGCGCGGGCGGCATGCGCGTCTACAGCCCCGACCTGCTGCGCCGCCTGCGCGCCTGGACCCGCGCCCACGGAGTCTATCTCATCGCCGACGAAATCCTCACCGGTTTTTGGCGCACGGGAGAGAAGCTGGCCTGGGACCACGTGCGCGGCGGCGCGGACGCCGCGCCCGACCTGCTGTGCCTGTCGAAGGGCCTGACCGCGGGCTGGCTTCCGTTCTCGGCGACGCTCGTTCATCCCGAATTGTACGCGCTCTTCTACGCCGACTACGGGCGGGGTCGCGACTTCCTCCATTCGAACACCTATTCGGGCAATGCCCTGGGCGCGGCGGTGGCCGCGGAGGCGCTGTCGATTTACGACGAGCCCGGCTTCGGCGAAAGCGTGGCGGCGTTGTCCGCGCGACTGGCCGCGGCTTGGACGCACGCGGCCGAAGCCACCGGCGCGCTGGAAAACCTCCGCGCGGTCGGCGCCGTGGTCGCCGCGGATCTCCGGCTGCCGGAGAGTCTGCGCGGGCGCCGCGCCGGTTTCGAGGTCTTCCGGGAGGCCGTCGCGCGGGGCGCGCTCCTGCGTCCCCTGGGCGACACTTTGTATTGGCTGCCGCCCTTGAACACGGAGGAGGAGACGGTGGACGAATTGACTCGCATTACCATCGAGAGCATTCAGGCAGTGCGGCGGCGGATGGGGTTTTAGAGGTTGTTGGTTGTCGGTTGTTGGTTGTTCGCGAAACGGGAGACGGTTGATTCATTTAAGCGGGCTGGATGCTGTTTTCTGTGTTTTTCCGACAACTAACAACCAACAACCGACAACCACCAAAAGCTTTCCCGTCCCCTCCCAAGCCTCCAATCCCCGCCGAAAAGCGTTTATTAGATTTCATCTCCTCAAGCCCGTACCCCAAAATCGGCCGTTTACAGGCTGGAATCGGGAATGGACGCAGAAGGATAACCGCATGAAATACTTGGTTTTTGTCGAAGACGCCGCCAGCCGCAAGCAAATCGAGGATTTGCTCACTTCCACCTCCCAGTCGTTCGACTCGCTGAGCCTGGCCGACATGCTGGTCAAGGGCAAGGCGGACGGCTACGGCGGAATCGTGACCGAGCACGAAACCTGGCAACGCAGCGCCTCGGTGCTGCGTTATTTCGAGACGCTGGACGCGCTGAACCAGAAGCCCGTGCTCGTGTTCAGCAAGCTGAAGAAGCAGGGCGGCATCAAGCTGCGCCGCACCAAGGCCTTCACGGGCTCCAGCCCCCTGCCCGCGCAGGCGAAGGACGTGCAATCCCTGCTGCAGCAAATGGCCTAGGCCGGCCCCTCCCTCGTGCGGGCTTCCGTGCAGAAAAAGGAATGGTTCGAGCGCTGGTTCGGGGAAGAGTATAAGGCTCTCTACCCGCACCGCGACGAAGCGCAGGCGGCGGCCCAGGCCGACGTCGTCGCGCGCGCGGCGGGCGCTTCGCCGGGCTGGCGCATTCTCGACGTGGGGTGCGGCGCGGGCCGTCATTTACGCGCCTTGCGTGCTTCCGGTTTCCGGGTCTTCGGCGTGGATCTCAGCGCGGTCCTGATCCGGGACGCCCGGGACGCCGGCCTGAACGTGGCCCGCGCCGACATGCGCCGGCTTCCCTTTCGCGACCGCGCCTTCGACCTCGTCACCTGCTTCTTCACATCCTTCGGGTATTTCGACACGGTCGAGGAGGACGTCGCGGCGCTCGCCGAATTCCGCCGCCTCGCGCGCCCTTCCGGATTCCTGTTTCTCGACCTTCCCAACGCCGCGTACCTGACCGGCCATCTGGTCGCCGACGAGGTGGTGGACCTCGCCGGCCGCCGCGTCGAGGTGGAACGCCGGCTCCAGGGGGATTCGGTCTTCAAGCGCCTGCGCATCCCGCGCCGCCATTCCGATGAAAAACGCGACGAAGAGTATTTCGAGGAGCGCGTCCGCCTGTTTCCGCCCGAGCGCCTGGAGCCCATTTTGCGCGAGCTGCGGCTCGAAACGGTCCGTGTTTTCGGCGACGAACGGGGCGCGCCCTTCGACCCCGCGCTTTCTCCCCGCATGAGCCTGCTGCTCCGGTGCCCCGCATGAAGGAGGTCTCCGTTCCCCTTCGGGACGCCGCGTCCCGGTATTTGAGGGAGCATGCGGAAGGGTCGCCGCTTTACCCCGCCGGAAGCCTGGCCTCGGGCGCGGCGCGGGAGAAGCGCGCGCGCAAGCTGGACGCGTGGCCCGGAGACCGCGCGGCGCTTTCCGCCTGGCTCGCGGAGCAAAATTCCCCCGACATCCTCGGGCCCCTGCATCCGGCGCAAGCGAAAAATCTCGCCGCCGCCGCGCAGTCCGGCGCGTTGTTCGTGCTGACGGGCCAACAGCCGGGACTGCTCGGGGGTCCCGCGCTCGCGCTGCACAAGGCGCTCACCACCGTGGCGCATGCGCGGGCCGCCGCCGCCGCCTTGGGTCGTCCCGTGATTCCGGTCTTCTGGGCGGCGGGCGACGACTCCGATCTCGCCGAATCCAACGCCGCGGAATTCCTCGAGCCGGCGGCCGCGACATCGGGCGTATCCCTGAACTTCGACGATCCCGAGGAAGCGATCCCGATGAGCCTGCGCATCCCCGCCGAGGCGGAGCGCGCGCGGCTGCTGGAATCGCTGCCCGCCGCTTGGGACGAAGAAACCCGCGCCCTCGCGCGCGCGGCCTACGGAGGCCCGGAAGCGCGCGACCGGAGCCTCACGCAAAGCTTCCTGCGCCTGATGCAGGCCTTGCTCGGGGACACGGGCCTGCTCTTCGTCGACGGGTTCGCCGCCGCCGCGCGCGCGCAGGGCACCCTGGCGCGGGTCGCGCGCGATGCCTCCGGGTTCCACGAGGCGCTGGCGCGGGGGACGAAGCGCCTGGCCGACGCCTTGAACCAGCCCCCGCAGGTGCCCGTGCGGCCGGGCACGGTGCCCGTGTTCCTGCTGGAGAACGGAAGGCGCGAACGGTTGTTCGTCTCCGACTCGGGACGCCTTTATACGGCGGGCGCCGAGGCGCGCGACCTGCGGCCGGAACTGGCGTCGCGCGCGCTGCTCCACAGCGCCTTGACCCGCCCGCTCGTCGTCGAGGCATTGTTCCCCGCGCTGGGCCATGTGCTGGGGCCCGCGGAGCTGCGCTACTTCGCCCAGATCGCCGACGTCTTTCCGGCCTTCGGGCTTTCCTTCCCGCTCCTGGCCCCGCGCGACCAAAGAATGCTCGTGCCGGCTTCCGGCTGGAACGCCCTGGAAGCTCTCGGCTTCCGCCCCGAGGAATTGTTCGACCTGCGCCCCTCGCTGGCGCGCGAGCGCCTGACGGAGCGGGCCTGGCAGGGACACCCCGCCGCGGCCAACTTCCCCGAAGGCGCCCAGCGCGGCCTCCTGGAAGCCCTGAAGGCTTACCAGGCGCGCTGGTTCCCCGGGGCGGATTTCGACGCCTCCCATCGCCGCCTGGGCCGCGCCTTTGGACATTACCGGGAGCAGGCGCGCAAGCGCGTGTTCGAGCAAAAGGGCGCCGAGGCCCTCCAGGCGCTGCAGCCGTTGCTGCGTTGGCTGGGCAACGGCGCGCAGGACCGGCACCTGAATTCCCTGTCGCTGCGCCACGCGCTCGGCGCCGGAGGATTCGCGGCCTGGAAGGAGGCGCGGCCGGATCCCCAGGGCTCCGCGTGCGCGACGCCCTGGACGGACGAGAAAGGACTTTTCGCATGACCGCTGCAAAAAAAGGCGTCGATTTCATGGCGGTGGCCGCGCACCCGGACGACGCGGAGCTGTTCGCGGGCGGCACTATCCTCAAGCTGCGGGGAATGGGCCGCACGGGCGTTCTCGTAGACATCAGCGACGGCGGCGCGGGCACGCGCGGCTCGGCGGAGATCCGCGCGCGCGAGGCCGCGGCGGCCGCGAAGGCGCTGGGCGTGCGGCGCGTATGCCTCGGGGAACCCGACGGCCGCCTGCGCAACACGCTGGAGGCCCAGTGGAAATTGATCGAGGCCATCCGCCGCTTCCGTCCCAAGGTGGTGTTCACCCACCACCCCGCCGAGGAGCATCCCGACCACGGAGCCACGGCCGCGCTGGTGAAGGAGGCCGTGTTCCGCTCCGGCCTCTCGAAGCTCGACGTTCCCGGAGAGCCGCATCGCCCGGGCCGGATCTACTACGCCGTCGCCTCCGCCACGTCCGTTCTTCCGGCCTTCTGCGTGGACGTCACGGCGCAATGGAAGGACAAGCTGCGCGTCATTCGCTGCTACGAGAGCCAATTTTTCACCCCGGCCGGCGCGAAGGCCGGGCGCTACCCGGGCAAGACCGATCTGTCCACCCCCGCCTTCATGGAGGCCGTGGAGATCCGCGGACGCTTCTACGGCGCGCGCATCCGCCGCCGCTATGCCGAGGCGTTCTGGTGCGAGGAAACCGCCGAAGTCATCGACCCCACCGCCTTGGGCGGAGAAAGATTCCCGTGAACGGACGCGCTAAAACATCCCGCATGAAAATCGGAATCACCTGCCATCCCACCGTGGGCGGCAGCGGCATCCTGGCCTCGGAGCTGGGAAAATACCTGGCCCTGCGCGGGCATTCCGTGCATTTCATCACGATGAGCGTTCCCTACCGGCTCCGCGAGGAGTTCCACGAGAACCTGTTCTTCCACAACGTCGAGGTGGAACCCTACCCGCTCTTCGAGCACACGCCTTACAACATGGCCCTCGCGGCCAAGATGCGCGAGGTCGCCGAAGAGGAAGGCCTCGATCTGCTGCACGTGCACTACGCGATCCCGCACTCCATCAGCGCCTACCTCGCCGCCCAAATGCTGATGCCGCGCCGCCTGCCGATCGTGACCACCCTGCACGGCACCGACATCACCCTGGTCGGGCAGGACAAAAGCTTCTTCGAGCTGACGCGTTTCGGCATCGAGAACAGCACCATCGTCACGGCGGTATCCGACGCGCTCAAGCGCGAGACCGAGGAGATCTTCCGGCCCTCGAAGGAGATCCGCCGCATCCACAACTTCGTCGACGCGAGCCATTTCCGCAAGCAGCGCGGGCCGTGCCACCGCGACACGTTCGCGAAGCGGGGGCAGTTGGTGTACATGCACAGCTCGAACTTCCGGCCGGTGAAGCGCGTGGAGGACGTGGTCAAGGTTTTCGCGCGGACGGTCGAGAAGGTCGACGGGGTGCTGGTAATGATCGGCGAAGGCCCGACGCAGCGCGCCGCGCGCGAACTCGCGCAAAAGCTGGGCGTGCTGGACCGCGTGCGGTTCCTCGGCAACCAGATGGACGTCGCGGGCCTGATGGGCTGCGGGGACGTGTTCCTGTTCCCGTCGGAAACGGAGAGCTTCGGCCTCGCCCCCCTCGAAGCGATGGCCAGCGAAATGCCGGTGATCGCCTCCCACAGCGGGGGAATCCCCGAAGTCGTGACGCACGGCGAAGTCGGGTACCTGACCGAGGTGGGAGACGTGGACGCGATGGCGGCCCATGCCATCGAACTGGGCCTTTCCGAGGAGTTGCGGGCGCGCATGGGGCGCGCCGGGCGCGCGCGCGCCGAGACCGTGTTCCCGGCCTCGAAAGCGGCGGACGAATACGAGGCGGTCTACCGCGAGGCGATCGAAGGCTAAAAACTCGGGGTTCGACCGGGATCCCGGAGCAGCGGCATGGGATTGATCGGGCCTTGCAAAGTGTAGACCCCGAAATGCAGGTGCGGCTTGCCGCCGCGCGCGTTTCCGGTCGCGCCCACGTAGCCGATCACGGTGCCGGTATCGACCCGATCGTTCGCCTTGAGGCCCTCGGGATACCGGTCCAGGTGCGCATAGTAGTATACGCGCCGGCCCGCTCCCATCACCCACACCGTGAGCCCGCCGAGGCGGTTCTCGCCGATGCGCGTCACGTATCCCGTCGTGGCCGAGTACACGGGAGTCCCGCGCGGGGCGAAGAGATCCTGTCCTTGATGCTTGCGGCCATCGGGCCGGCCGGCTCCCCAACTGTCGTAGAGTCGATGGACGCGCGTCGTGCGCAGGGGAAGGATCAGCACGGAATCGGGAGGCTGCGCGGCGAGGCGCAGCATGCGGAAGTGCACGGCGATGCCGTGAAAGAATCCCGCGACGTCTTCCCGGAGCGAAGCCCGCGCCGGCGCGGGAGACAGCAAGGCGATCCCCGCCAGGACAACGGCGAATTTCCCGAATGCGCGCATGGGCCCTCCGGCCCTTTAACATACGAGGCTAGCGCGGCTGAAGCGTATCCAGGCGGGCGAGATAATTGGCCAGCAAATGATCGAGGGCGGCCTCGGCCTGCGCCTGGCCCTCCCATTCCACCGGATCGAGGTTGCGGAAATAGTGGCGGCGCAGGCACTCGTAGGTCGTGTCCTCGAGGAGAATCTCGCGGCCGAAGTGCGCGAACGAGCCGATCCGGCGTCCTCCGGGCATCCATTCCAGCGGCGGGACCAGGGGCACGACGTCGCGGCCGTTGACGAAGCGCGTGAGGTCCGCGGAGCCGTACTTGCGCGCGCCCTCGATGTTCGTCACCTTGGGCTGGCCGAAGGTGTAGGCGCGCACGGGGTAGTCCCGCGCCTGCAAGTGCAGGGTCGTGACGGCCGCGACCGCGCCGCCCAGGCTGTGGCCGGTAAGCAGGGTCTGGTAATCGGGCCGGAGACGGGGGAGCAGCAGCGGCAGAAGTTCGTCGGAGGCGCTGGCGAAGCCGCGGTGCAGGAAGATCCCCAGGGCGGTATCGGGGTGGTGCGCGTATTGGGCGTCGAGCCGCACGTCGCCGACGGTTTGCGTGCCGCGGAAGGCGACCCATTGCACGCGGAGCGAATCATTGCGCTGCACGTAGGCCCGGGCTCCCGTGGACGGCCCGGTGAGGATGAAGCAGGAGTCGGCCGCGCAGGACCGCAAAATGACGGAATCGGGGAGATAGGCGAGGTCCGCCTTGCGGGCGAGCGCCAGGGCTTCCCGCAAATCGACGCGGACATCGTCGGGACAAAGTTTCTTGGTGGGCGCGCAGGCCGTCCAGGCGAGCGAAAAAGCGACGATCGTGACAGCTCGATATTCCATGATCTACCTATAATCCATAATGTAACGATTTGGAATATAGGCGGCGCGCCGGGTCCGCGCGCGGGAAATCCGGGGAAAAACAAGGGGCCCGCGGCGGGACGGATCGTTATGCCGGCAATTATGCCGACAAGGAGGCCATTTGGGCGCCCAGATCCGCGGCCCGGATGCGCCGGTGGCTCGCGTGCCAGATCACACCGCCGTTCGCCAAAACCAGGATCTGCGGCGATTCATGGCGGATCCCGGTCTCTTCCTCGATTTTCCGCGAGGCGGGTCTTGCCTCCAGGACGTCCACGCTGAAAAGTTCGGTCCCTTCGGGAGCGTCCTGCGCGAAAGCCTCGAACTCTTCGAGGGCCGTTTCGGAAATGGAACAAATGGGGCTGTGCTTGTAGATCACCACGGTTCGGGAGGCGGCGAGCGCGAGAACGAATTCCGCGTCCTGGACCGAGTGAATGGGACGGATCGGGGCCATGGGAGCGATATACAAAGATACCCGGCCGGGTCGAAGCGCCTGCGGCGCCAGGCGAGAAACCCGGGCGCCCTTCCCCTAGCGATAATACGTCTTGAATCCCCCGGCGGGGAAGGTCGAGGGGCAGGTGCCGGTGGGGTTATAAGCGACGCTCATCTTGTCAGCGCGGTCCATCCTGAGCCACAGCCAGCCGTCGGGCGTGGTAGGCGTGGGGTAGACCTGGTAGCACCATTCCGTCGTGAGGGTTTCGGGCTTCTTCCAGGTGGCATTGCTCCGCTGAAAACGGATGTCGTTGTTCGGGCCGGTGTGGCCGATCATGATGGTGCTGTCCGGCCCGGTGATGACCTGCATCGGATCGCCGTAGAATCCCTCCTTGCGCAAGGGGCGCGATCCGGGCGTGAATGCGGAGTCGAACCACCATTGGCCCGCGGGAGTGCCCAGCGAATCGCGCGAAACGGTGCCGCAGCCGGCTCCGGGATAGGGGATGCCGCCCACGCTGCTGATCAAGTCATAATAGGCGGCCTTCTTCGCCGGCACGAAGAGATCGTAGGGACAGACCACGTGCAGGATGTTGCTGTTATACGCGAGGTAGCGGGCCTGGTTGGCGAAGCGGTTGACGACGCTGTCGTTCCGCACGATGAAGTCGAAGGCCGCGAGCCCCCCGGGCGCCGCGGGGACGTACCAGCCGATGGTGTCGCCCGCCCGGAACTCGACGCGGCGGGGCACGATCTCCCAGTTGCTCGAGGGATGGACCGTGGTGTCGGACACCTTCTTGATCGAATCGCTCACGTCCTTGACGTGGTAGAACTCCAGGCTTACCCCGCAGTCGGCGTCGAACATCAGCGACCAGTCGGGGATGTACCCGGTGGTCGGCGCCCCGTCGGGCCGGTAGTGCTTGGAACCCCGCAGGCGCATGGCGACGGGCGCGCGCAAAGGCAGCCGCTGGCCCGCCTGACCGTCCTTCGGAAAGATGTAGGACCGGCCCACGAGCTCCGTGTTGGCTCCGCCGATGGAGCCTATCTGCGCGACGCCCTTCACCAGCGACGGGTCGATCAGGTATTCGGTAAAGACGGCCGGATGCGTCGCGCAATTGCGCGGACCGGGAGGGTGGAAGGTCGTGTCCGGGAGCGAGTCCTGGCCGGTGGTGTCGATGGGAACCGCGCAGAGCGTCGTGTCGGCGAGGCAGGAGTCCGCCGGGCCCGGATCGGCCGCCGTGGGGCCTCCCGAGTCCTTGCAGGCGTAGAACAGCGCTCCGAGGGCGCACAGGACGAGGACGAGTTTCGGAAGTCTCATGGGCGCCGCGGGGACGGGGAGAGACTAGGTGAGGGTGCCCTTGCTCGACGGCACTCCCAGAACGCGGCGCGAGGGCGAGACCGCCATCGACAGCGCGCGGGCGAAGGCCTTGAACACGCCCTCGTAGCAATGGTGGGCGTTGGAGCCGCGCAGCAGGTCGACGTGGAGATTGATGCGCGCGTTCTCGGCCACGCTGTGGAAGAAATGCTCGATCAGCTCGGTGTCGAGGTTCCCGATGCGCGCGGAGGTCACGGGCACGTTCCACTGGAACGACATGCGCCCTGAAAGGTCGAGGCAGCAGCGCGCCAAAGCCTCGTCCATCGTCACGTAGTAGAACCCGTAACGCTCGATGCCCTTCTTGTCGCCCACGGCCTGGCGCAGGGCCTCGCCGAAGCAGATGGCGATGTCTTCGGCGCTGTGGTGCATGTCGATGTGGGTGTCGCCCTTGCAAACCACCGAAAGCCCCGCGCCGGAATGGGCGCGAAACAGGTCGAGCATGTGGTCGAGGAAGCCCGACCCGGTCTCGATGGAGCCTTCGACGGGGTTGTCCAGGTCGAGGGTGAGGTCGATCCGGGTTTCCTTGGTCTGACGCGAGAGGGTGGCGGTGCGCATGCGATCCTAATAGGTGATCGAGGTGCCCGACACCTTGAAGCGCCGCTTGTCGGGAATCACAACGGTGCCGCCGGCGCTCACTTCGACGCTGTTGCTGTTGCGGGTGATGAAGGTGATGACGTCGTTGTGCTTGACTTCCATGGATTGGCCGGGGGCCAAAGTGCGGGAGCTTTCGCGCCGCCCCGCGCGCAGCACGCGCACGTAGACGCTGTCCGAGAGGGCCTGGAGGCGCACCGTGGTGGGTTCCCGGGCGGGCGGCTCCTTCGGGGTTTCGGCTTCCGGCTCGGGCGCGGTCGCGGCGACGGCCTTCACGGAAGTTTTTTCGGCCTTGGCCGACTTGTCCGGGGCGGCGGCGGCGGTGTCGAGACGCGGAAGCGTGTCGACGGCCGCGCTGTCCATCGCCAGGGAATCAAGCGCCAGCGAATCGTCGGGCACCGGGTCGATGTTGAGAAGCGTGTCGCTGCTCGTCGGCGCGGCCGGTTCGGCTTCCTCGGAGGAGGACGAATTGACCTTGCCCATGATGAGCAGCAAAACGAACAGCAGGACGGCGAGAAGCAAAATGAAAATCTGCTTGTGGGCCTTGGCGTGGGTCTTCGACTCGTCCTTGTAAGCCGACACCGGCGCGGAAACCGAGGGCTCGGTTCCGATTTCCGCCGCGTAGGCCGCGAGCACTTCCCTGGAATCGAGGCGCAGGTGGCGCGAGAGGGAGACGAGGAGCGCCCGGATGTACGGGCCGCCGGCGAGCTTGCCGTAGTCTCCGGCCTCCAGGGCTTCGATCACCGTCGGGGAAACGCGCAGGTCCGCGCCGACCTTCGCCACCGTCAGCCCGGCGCGCACGCGCGCGTCGCGCAGCATTTGACCCGCCGTGACGCGCCGCGCGCTGGGGCCTTCCCCCGCGCCCGTGTTTTCCGATGGGGTTTCCGATGCCGGGTTTTCCGAGTCTGCCATGAATGCTTCCGCTGCTGGTTTTCAGGGAAATGTACTAGTTCAACCCTGTTCGTGGGGGGCCAGGAGACGTAAGGTTTTTTGCACCGGGAGCCCCATCACATTGAAAAAGCACCCGTCGATTTTTTCCACCAAAAAGGCGCCCCGGCCCTGGATGGCGTAGGACCCGGCCTTGTCCATCGGCTCCCCGCCGCGCACGTAGGCTTCGATCTCGGCCGGGGACCGGAGGGCGAAGACCACCTCGGTCCGCTCGGTGGCCGACTCCAGCAGGACGCCCGCCCGGGCGAGGGCCACGCCGGTATAGACCCGGTGCGCGCGGCCGTTGAGCCCTTGCAGCATCGACACGGCCTCGGCGACGTCCACCGGCTTGCCCAGGACGCGCCCGTCGATCTCCACCAAGGTGTCCGAGCCGAGGACCAGGGCCTCCGGACGCAGCCGGCTGACCTCCAGGGCCTTCACGCGCGCGAGGGCCTCGGGAATGCCGGCGGCCTCCAGGCCGGGGGGCGGGGTCTCGTCCGCGTGGGCGGGCAGGATTTCGAAGTCGTAGCCGAGCATCCGGAGAATCTGCTCGCGTCGGGGCGACTGGCTGGCGAGGAGGAGGGGGTGGGAAAGGGGCATGGGGGGGAAGATAGCTACGGGGTGTAACCTTGTCGTTGTTAGTTGTTGGTTGTTGGAGAGAGTTACAGCGGCCCGGTGGCCGCTCGAGTAAACGAACCCGATTGCTTCTAACAACCAACAACTGACAACCAACAACCCCTTCCGTTACCTCAAACTCCGGCTATCCCGGGTTTCCAGCTTGATGTCGGGCAGGTCGATGATGCGGATCACGAAGTCCCATCCGGAGGTGACGCCCACGGGATTCCAATGGAAGACCATCTGCCAGCAGTGCAAGGTGCGCTCGAATCCGAAGGCGTGGCGCGAGAACTCGCCGGTGGTGAAGTTGTACTCGGTGTCGTAGCTCATCTTCCACTCGCGCGTGGGGTTGATTTTGAGCCCGGCGCTGGCTTGGTGCGTCTTGGTGACCTGGAAGATCTCCGAGGTACCGACGAAGCGTTCGGCCGCGTTGCCTTCGCCGTTGGTGCCGACGCGCGCGGCGCCGATGGCGATGCCGTAGTTGAAGGAGGCGGACCAGGCGGTGTGCTCGAAGCGGTCGGTGGGCAGGCCGCGGGTGTCGCGCATGCGCAGGCCGGTGCTGAAGCCGCCCCCGAGCTCGCGTCCCCAGCGCCACCCGAAGTTCCAGCTTTGCAGGATGGGAGAGGTTTCCTCGTTGCGGGCGGCGCTGTCGGCGTAGTCGTCGTATACGCGATGGCTGGCGGAGAGCGTGAGCGGAACCGGGAACACGTAGGTCGTGACGCTGCTGGAGAGGTCGGACCAGGGGCGCACCTCGCTCGCGAAATTGTAGGAGATGGAGCTGTTCTGCGCCAGGACTTTTTCCGCGACGGGTTTTTGCTTCAGCGTATCGCCGCCGGGCTCCACCGTCTTGATGTCCAGGTCGTTCGAAAGGCCGAATCCCACCGTTTGCTGCTTGGCCTGATAGGCCGTGCCGCCGATTTTCGGGTTGGGAAGAAACGCGGGGTTTGAATCGATCTCGGGGGCGTAAGTGAGGCTCACCGTGGGGGTGATGGTGTGGCGCGCCGCAGTGATGTGGCCGAGCCACAGGCCGTTCCAGGGCTTATCCTCGGCCTGCGTGATGCCGTAGATGCGCGTGTCGGCGCTGATGCTGGCGTTCCACGCCGCGAAGTACTGGCCGTAACCTCCGCCCAAGGGATCGACGGCGTTACGGGACGGATCGGCCGGGTTGCCGGTGCGCTCTCCCGCCGACCAGAGCTGCGAACCGTTCAGCGAGGGAGTCAGATTCACGTATCCCAGGGTATACTTGCCGCTCAGCGAGGCCTGATCGGCGTAGTTCGAGTAGGTGTTGGAGTCTCCCGAGGTGGATCCCGTCGCGGGCTTGATTACCTGGTTGACGAGGAGGCTATTGTTGTAGTTCCAGTTCCAGCTGCGGTACCAGGGTTCCTTGCCGTCGAGCGGCGGGTCATCTTCCGACTCGGGGATGAGCGGGCCCGAGACGGCGAAGGACACGTCGGGGATGTTGCGGTCGATGTGTTCCTGGGTCAGGTTGTAGTTCTGCAGGAGTCCCACGTTCAGCACGGCCTGGTTCCAGTCGAACTGGCGGCGGTAACCCAGGCTGGCGTTGGCGGTTTGCTCCAGCGCCTGCTGTTCGTTGAGGGCGTTGTCGCGCGCCACGTTCGCGGAGCTTTGCAGCCGCCCTTCGCCCTTCAGGGTCTGGCGCCCGTCGGGGGTGAGATTGAGGTCGTTCTTGAAATCGAGGATGCCCGCGGCCTGCGAGGGCTGGAACTCCGGAAGGAAGACCTGCGTGCCGACCATGCCGCTCCACACATAGCGCTTGTTCCATTGGTACAGGGTGTTGAGGTTGGTTTCCTGGAACGTTCCCTCCGAGCCCTCGATGATGTTGGTCGTGGCCTGGAAGTCGTGGTAATCGCTGAGGGCCCAGTAGTAGCCCAGGTTCTGCAGGTAGTACCCCTGGCTTTGGTCGCCGCCGAACTTGGGCTGGATGATGCCGGAGCGCCGGCCCTTGCCGAGGGGCACGACGGCCATGGGCAGCACGGCCAGCGGCACGTCGGCGATGTTCAGCACGATCGGGCCCGACAGCACCTTCGATTCGGGTTCGACGATCATGCGGCGCGCGTAGAAGTAGTAGTGCTGCTCGGGCTTCTCGTCGCAGGTGGAAAGGTCGCCGCGCGCGATGTAGATGTCGCTGTTGACCTGCCGGCGCACCTCGATGCCGTTGAAGGTTTGCCCGTCCTTTTCCGAGGAGCCATAGTAAAGCGTGCCCACGCGGTTCTGGAGGTTGTACCGCATGCGGTAACCGATGATGGAGGGGTTCGACGGGTCCTCGATGGTGGGCGCGCCGAAGGCGTCCACCACGTCCTCGTCGGAGTAGTACAGGATGGAGTCGGCCCGGAGCGTGGAGGCCTTGTATTTCAGGAGCGCGCCGCCCGAAAGGGAGAAGCGGTCGCCCCGGAAGCGGATGCGGGGGGCGCTGTACGTGACCGTGTCGCTTAGCGTGTCGACGGCGGCGGCCCGCAGGCTGTCGGCCCGCGCGGCCTCCCGGAGCGCGGCGGAATCGACGGGCGGCGGGGGAAGGCGCACGAGGTCCTGGGCGAACAGCGGGAGCGCCGCGAAGGCGGCCAGGATGAAGGAAAAACGCCACGACATGCGTGGCGGACAAGGTAGAAACGGAGAATGGTTGGGGGTTGATGGTTGGGGGTTGGGGGTGAAAAACAAAAACCCGGGTCGACCGTTTGCTTCGCTTTTCTCCCAACGCCCAACGGCAGGGAACCGACCTGGAAGGAGTTCCCAACCCCGGGCTCTTCCTTAAATCTTCAGCTTCCCCTCGATGCCGAACATGATGAACAGGCCGAGCCCGCGCGTCACGACGGGCTGCAAGGTCCCGTTCGCGCCGTCGGCGGCGCGCGTCCAGCCGCGGCGGCGCTCGTTGCGTCCGCCCAGCGGGCCGGCCCACGCCTGCTCGAAACCGGAGAAAATGTTGTCGGCCTCGAAGAAGAAGCGCACCGATTCCAGGGGCCTCCAGGCGCTTTTCAGGTCGAGGTTCACGCGCGCGTCCAGGCGCTGCCGCGAGACCGTGGGGTATTGCGTGTTCGAGTACACCGCCCGGCGCCCGGTGGTGTTCTGGGCGGCCGGATCCCATAGGCCCCGATACTCGTACAAGGGCGCGCCGTTCTGGGCCCCGTAGGTGATGATGAAGCTCAGCAGGGAATCCTCGCGCGGCAGGTAGCGCAGGTTGTAGACCAGGTCCAGCGTGCGGTTCGATTCCCACGGCAAGGTCCCGCCGTCGGCGAGGTGGTAGCGGCCCTGGATCACCGAGGCGTTGACGGCCATGCCGACGTGGTGGCCCGGCAGGTAGTTGAACGTGCCATTGACGCCCTGGACGGTGGAATACCGCGCTTCGCGGGTTTCCTCATAGTTCCAGAACACCTCCGGAATCGGCAGGGAGGGATCCTTGTAGTAGCGCGAGTACAGGCTCCAGGCGTAGCGCAGCGGGTCGAGGATGAACCCGTCGCCCCCCACCTTGGCCTCGACGCTGGGCGTCACCTTGGCGGCCACGTCGTTGAACCCCGTGGGCTCCAGCACGACCGAATGCCGGGCCGCGCCTTCGACGTACACCTTCTGGCGCTCGGCGAGGCCGTGCGTGTAGCGCACGGACCCCAGGGGAAGAGGCGGGGTGGTCCCGCTCTCGCCTTCGGCGCGCCAGCCTTCGTAGGCGTAGGCTCCGCCCGCGGAAGCCTCGATCGAGCGTCTCTTGGCGAGGTTCCAGCGGAGGCGGTACAGGGCGTTCGCGAGGACGAGGTCCCGGTCCACCAAAGTGAGGATGCTGCTGGCGGGCCGGCCGCTGCTCGGGGAGCTGAGGTCCTGATAGCGGCGCGTCTGCCGGGTGTACTCCAGCTCGATCCCGTACGAGGGCGCGGCCCCGAAGGTCTTTTCGGTGGGAGACCACTGCGTGGAGAGAATGAATTGCTTGTCCTCGCGGCCGTTATTGCCGATGAGGTTGTCCACCTCGTTGCCCGAGGCGTGGTACCAGGGCAGGCCGTTGCCGCTCCCGTCGGAGTTGCGGATGGCCGGAGGAAGGGTGTCCCGGTAGGCGTCCTTGTAGTCGCGGCTCAGGAACGAGAAGCCCCATTCCATGTCGCCGCTTTTCCGGGGCGAAAGGGCCTCGTACGAATAGAGCCAGGCGCCCTGGAACCCCTCGAGCAAGGTTTGCGGCTCCGATTCCGTTTCATCGGTCGCGACTTCCTGCTGGATCCTGTAGCCGTCGTCCACGATCACCAGGCTGTGGCGGCTATAGGCGCCGGTGGTGTCGCGCTTGAAGGTGCTGAAGAAAATATCGAGGGAGGTGAACCGCAGCGGATCCTTGATGCCTTCCGCGCAGGTGTTGTCGTCGGCGCAGCCCTCGCCCCCCGAACCGATGCGCACGTCGCGGGGCGTGGTGAAGAATTCGGTGCCCAGGATTTTCAGCCCGTTGGGGTCGAGGTAGCGCGCGCTGGTGGTGAAGGTGCGCTCGCCCCAATAGGAGGTCAGGTTCAGTTCGCGGTTCACCGAGCCCAGCACCACGTCTCCGTGGATGGCCTCGGGATCGCCCGGCTTGAGGTCGTAGACCAGCGCCGAGGCGTTGCCCTGGTTGACGGGTCCCCGGGCCTGGTTGTCGGCCAGCGTCACCGAGCGCAGCAGGCGGGGGTTCAAGACGCTCTGGTTGCCCGGAAAGCCGAAGTCGAGGTGACGGAGGCTGGGAATGCGGCTTTTGCCCAGGTAATGGGTGACGTCCTGCGTGCGCGAACCATATACCGAAATGTCGCTGGTGGACTCGTTCATGCCCGCGATGCCGTGCATTTGCCGCAGGTGATCGTTCAGGTCCATGCGCATGCCCTGGAGCGATTCGAGTTCCTCGATGCTTTGCGCGTCGCTGGGGTCGATGGCCCGGCGCGGCGCATAGGCGGTTTGCTCGGCGAGCTCCTGCACGTTCGGTTCCATGGCAATGTCCACGTCGACGATGAAGGGCAGGTCTCCCAGGTTGACTTCCAGGTCGCGGTAGCCATCGCGCCGGAAGACGATGTTGGCCTGGCGGCTGTTCACCGTGATCTCGAAGCGCCCGCTGGCCTGGGACACCCCCAGTTTGCGGCCGTCGGCCATGCGGATCTCCACCCCGGCGATGGGGGAGCCCCGGCCTTCGTCGACGATGGTTCCCACGACCTCGTAGGTCTGGGCGGCCGCCGGCGCGGCGAATCCCAAAACCGCCGCCAGAACGAGCAGGGGCGCAAACAGGGGGGCGAATGAAAGTGTCGGGCGCGCCGGAAAAAGCAAAAGGACTCCGTTTCCAAAGTTTCCGGATTTTAAACCCGGGGGGGCCGCAACAAAGTAGCAAGTCCGCCCCCGCCAAAAAACGCCGGGCTCCCTAAAATGGGGGGCGAAATCCCCCGTATCCGTTCTAGATTTCCATCCCCAAGGAGACAGAAGTCATGCTCGATCCCAAGCTGTACCGCGACCACCCCGAAAAAGTCCGGGAGGGGCTGCGCCGCCGGGGCGCCTCCTTCGACCTGGACGGGCTGCTGCGGCTGGACCAGGAGAAGCGCGCCCTGGGGACCGAGCTCGACGGCCTGAAGGCGGAGCGCAACGCCGCCAGCGAATCCATCGCCCAGCTCAAGCGCGCGGGCAAGGACGCCTCGGAGGCGATCGAAAAAACGCGCACGACCGGGGACCGCATCAAGGACCTCCAGATCCGTTTCGACGTGATCGAGGAGCGCGCGCGCGACCTCGCCCTGCTCTGCCCGAACCTGCCCCACGCCTCCGTCCCCGACGGAAAAAGCTCCGCCGACAACAAGGTCGCCGCGACCTGGGGCGAGGATCTGCGGGCCCGCGCCGAAGCGCGCGTGGTGCCCGATCATATCGAGATCGGCATGAAGCTGAAGCTGTTCGACTTCGAGCGCGGGGCCAAGATTTCCGGCAGCGGCTTCCCGATCTTCACCGGGGCGGGCGCCCGGCTGGAGCGCGCCCTGATCAACTTTTTCCTCGACACGCACGTGAAAGCGGGCTTCACCGAGGTTTCCCCGCCGTACCTGGTGAACCGCGCCTCGATGGTCGGCACCGGGCAACTCCCGAAGTTCGAGGAGGACATGTACCGCAGCGACGGCGAGAACCGCGACCGCGATCTGTTCCTCGTCCCCACGGCCGAGGTCCCCGTGACCAACATGCACGCCGACGAAATCCTCGACGGTGCTTCGCTCCCGGTTTCTTATTGCGCCTTCACCGCCTGCTTCCGCCGCGAGGCGGGCTCGTGGGGAGCCGATACGCGCGGATTTTTGCGCCTGCACCAGTTCGACAAGGTCGAGATGGTGCGCTTTTCCGCGCCCGAGAACTCCTACGAGCAGCTGGAGTCGCTGCGCGCCCAGGCGGAAAAGCTTTTGCAGCTGCTGGAGCTTCCCTACCGCGTGCTCGAACTCTGCGCGGGGGACATGGGCTTCGGCGCGGCGAAGTGCTACGACCTCGAGGTGTGGGCCCCGGCCGAGAAAAAATGGCTGGAGGTTTCCTCGGTTTCGAACTTTGAGGACTTTCAGGCGCGCCGGGCCAACATCCGCGCGAAGTCCGGCGGGCAGACCCGCTTCCTCCATACCCTCAACGGCTCGGGCCTCGCTACGCCGCGCGTGCTGGTGTCCTTCCTGGAAACCCATTACACCGAGCGCGGCACGGTGCGCATCCCCGAAGCCTTGCGCCCCTGGATGGGCGGCCTGGAAGAAATAGCCGCCGCATGAGCCCTGCCCAGGCGCATAAACTCCTCTGGATGGACGGGGAGATCGAGTTTCTCCGGGCGCACGTCGCGTTTTTGGAGAGCAAGGGATTCGCCGTGGAAAAAACCACGAGCCTGTCGGGCGCCCTGGACTCGCTGAAGAATTGCCCTTACGACCTGGTGCTGCTCGATGAGCAAACTTTGGGCAAGGAGGGCGCTTCGACGGTGAGCCGCATCCGCGCGGCCTGCCGGGCGCGCGTCCCCCTGCTGCTCGTGACCAAGAACGACGAGGAGCGCGCGGCCACCTCGAACTGGGGCAAGGACATGGACGGCTTCGTCGGCAAGCCGGTGAATCCCCGGCAATTGCTCGTCGCCTGCCGCACGGCCCTGCTGGCGCGCGCCGACCGGACCGACGCCGCGACCTCGGCCTACGTGCGCTCGCGCCAGGAGATCAAGTCGGAGCTTCTGGCCGCGCCCTCTCCCGCCAAGTGGGAGAAAATCCACTTCAAGATCAGCAAGTGGGATCTGGAAATGGCCGCCTCCACCGACTCCGCCCTTCAGGAAACCCACCGCGTCCACAAGCGCGATCTCGCGCGCCGCTTTCTTTCGTACGTCGAGGACCATTACGCGGGGTGGGTCGGGCGCCAGGGCGGCAACCCGGACCTGCATACCCAGACGGTGAGCCGCAAGCTGCTGCCTCTGCTGCAGCGCAAGGTCCCCGCCGCGCTCGTGGTGCTGTCGGGACTGCGCTTCGACCAGTGGATAGCGATCCAGAAGCAGGCGGAAGCCTGGTTTCGCGTGGAGAACGCGGCGGCCTGGGCCCTGTTGCCCACCGAGGCGCATTTCTGCCGCGCGGCGCTGTTCTCCGGCTCCTTGCCGCGCGACGTAAGCCTCGATCACCCGACGCTATGGCAGCGCATGGGCCTGGCCGAAGAGGAAATCGCCTGCCAGCGCGAGCTGCTCAAGATCCAGCTGCGCAAGCTCAAGGTCGACCTGGAAGACCCGCGCTTTATCCATGTCCGCAATCTTGCCGATTGCGCCGCGCTTCCCCGCGCCCTCGAGGCCAAGGCCGACGCCTCTTTGATCGTCGTGGTGGTGGAATTTCTCGATCTTATCCGCCCTGCCGGCGCGGAAACCGGTTCGCAGCCCCCCGAAACGGGAGGGGGCGAGGCGGAGATCCGCGCCGCGGCGGCGTCGACCTTCCAGCGGTCGGGCCTCGCCGATGCCCTGCGCGTCCTGGCGCTCATGGGGCGCTCGGTGGTGGTCACGGCGGACCACGGGGCCGTGCGCGCCGACACGCCGGCCGAGGTGTTCTGCCAGGAGGAACAGTCCTCGCACCCGCGCGTCAAGATCGGCCCGAACATTTCCTGCGACGAGCGCCAGGCCCTTTTCGTCGAGGCTCCGGAGCGCTACGGCCTGCCGGCCGAATCCGCCGAGACCGCCTACGCCATCGCCAAGGGACGCTTTTACTTCGTCTACCCGAACAAGTTCCAGTATTTCGTCACGCCCTACAAGGACCAGATGGTCAGCGGCGGCATCTCGCTGGAGGAGATCATCGTCCCGCTGGCGACGCTGACGCCGAAGGCGCCCGCGCCTCCGAAGGCATGATCGACATCGTTTCGCGGTCGGAGGAAGAAACCCTCGCGCACGCGGC
>JAJNBB010000057.1 GCA_021155885.1 Fibrobacteria bacterium
GCGCGGGCCGAACGGATCGGGAAGATGCTGGACGCGCTGTACCCCGATCCCGAGATTCCCCTTCATCACACCAATCCCTACACGCTGTGCCTGGCGGTGCTGATGTCGGCGCATACCACCGACAAGTCGGTAAACAAGGTCACGCCGGAACTATTCCGCCGGGCCCCCACTCCGGAGGCCATGGTCAAGCTGGGCATTCCCGAGATCCAGAAAATCATCAAGACCGTCGGCCTGGCGCCCACGAAGGCCAGGAACATCTGGAACCTCTCCCGCCTCCTGGTGGAGCAGTATGGGGGGCGCCTGCCCCGGACGTTCGAGGAGTTGGAGGCCCTGCCGGGGGTCGGTCACAAAACCGCCTCGGTGGTGATGGCGCAGGCCTTCGACACGCCCGCGTTCCCGGTGGACACGCACATCCATCGGCTGGCGGCGCGCTGGGGGCTGTCGAACGGCCGGAACGTGGTGCAGACGGAGAAAGACCTCAAGGCGCTTTATCCCCCGGAGGAATGGGGATTGCGGCACCTGCAATTCATTTATTACGGGCGCGAGAAATGCCCGGCGCAACGGCATGACGCGGGAAGTTGCGCGATTTGTAGTGAGTTCGGGGAGAAGAAAAAATAGTTGTTGGTATTTAGTTGTTGGTTGTTAGAAAAGACAAAGCGCAAATTGGGCTGTTCCTGTGTTCCACTAACAACCAACAACTAAATACCAACAACCCTTCCTTCCTAATTCCCCATCTGCAGCTTCTTGATCGCGTCGCGCAGGCGCGCGGCCTCTTCGTAGCGCTCTTCGCGCAAGGCCTGATCGAGCTCTTTCTTGATCTTCTCCGCGGGCGAGAGGGAGCGCTCGTCCGAAGCGGGCGAGGCGGCGGGCTCATGGGCCGCGCCCTCTTTGCCTTCGGTTTCCCCTGCGGGGCTTTCCGTTTGTTCGGCCGAGGCCAGCGGCACGGCGGCCTCTTCGAACACCTCGCGGTTCACGAAGATGGGGGCCTCGTAACGCAGGGCCAGCGCGATGGCGTCCGACGGGCGGGCGTCATAGTCGAGTTCCTCGAAGCCCGCGCGTTCCAGATACACCCGTCCGTAGAACGTGCCCTCCCGGATGGCCGTGATTTCGACGCGCTTGACGGAAGCCTCCAGGGATTCCAGCATCGACTTCATCAAATCGTGGGTGAGCGGCCGGGGAGGCGCCTCCTCGTTCAGGGCCAGGGCGATCGATTGGGCCTCGTTGGCGCCGATGAAGATGGGCAGCACGCGGTTATCGCCGGGCACGCGCAGGAAAAGGATGAACCCGACGTTGGTGACCGAAATGCTGTCCAGCCGGGCTTCGAGCAGGTCCTGGCCCGGCGGGTCCGGGAGCGGAGCGGGTTCTTGAGGGTCGAACATGACAGGTTACAGGTTACAGGTGACAGGGCACAGGTAATAAACAAAAATGCGCGGACAGCGTACAGCGGACGGCTTGCCGGCTACGCGCTGTATGCCGTCCGCTGTGCGCTCACACGTTGAACAGGAAGTGCATGATGTCGGCATCCTGGACCACGTACTCCTTGCCTTCGGTGCGCACCAGGCCTTTTTCCTTGGCGGCCTGCCAGCTGCCGCATTTCTGGAAGTCGGCGAAGCCCAGGGTTTCCGCCCGGATGAAGCCCTTCTCGAAATCGGAATGGATGACCCCGGCGGCGGCGGGAGCCTTGTCGCCCTTGTGAATCGTCCATGCGCGCGTTTCCTGTTCGCCCGCCGTGAAGTAGGTCTGCAGGCCGAGGAGGGAGAAGCCCTTGCGGATCACGCGGTCGAGTCCGCTTTCCTCGAGGCCCATTTCCTTGAGGAAGTCCGCTTTTTCCGAGGCGTCGAGCTCCGCGATCTCGCTTTCGATTTTTCCGCTGATCACGACCACGTCGCATTTCTGCTCCGCCGCGAAGGCCTTCACGGCCTCCAGGTGCGCGTTGCCGGTGGTGATCTCGTCCTCGCGCATGTTGGCGCAGTAGAACATCGGCTTGAGGGTCAAAAGGCCCAGGTCGCGGATCAGGTCGGTTTCGTCGCCGGTGAGTTCCGCGAGGCGGGCGGGCTTGCCGTCGTCCAGAAGGACCTTGAGACGCTCCAGGATGGCGACGCGCGCCTTGGCTTCCTTCGAATCGGGGGAGGCCGCCATGCCGGCGAGCTTCTTGTCCTTCGTCAGCTTCTTGTCCAAAGTATCGAGGTCGCGCAGGGCGAGCTCCAGGTTCACCACCTCGGCGTCGTGCGCCGGGTTGACCGTGCCCTCGACGTGGGTGACGTTCACGTCCTCGAAGCAGCGCACGACGTGCATCACGGCGTCGGTCTCGCGGATATGCGACAGGAACTGGTTCCCCAGGCCCTCGCCCTGTGAGGCTCCCTTGACGAGGCCGGCGATATCGACGAATTGCATGATCGCCGGGATTTCGCGCTTGGGCTTGTAGACGCGGGTCAGTTCGGCCAGGCGGGAATCGGGGATGTTCACCATGCCCACGTTCGGGTCCTTGGTGCAGAACGGGAAGTTCGCGGCCTCGGCGCCGGCGCTGGTTAAAGCATTGAAAATGGTGGACTTGCCGACATTCGGGAGCCCCACGATACCGCATTTAAATCCCATGTATGAACCCTTCAGAATGGAGGGATATGAAGCCGCCTAGTCGCAGCGGTTACCCCAAAGCGCGCGAGTCAGCACCGGTTAAGGCGGCTGAATCATCCCATGACGCGGGAAAGATAGGAAAGGGAAGGGACCAGAGGTCGGCGGCTGAGCCGCAGGCATGAAGTCCCCGAAGGGGACTGATTCATCACCCCATGAGGAGGGAAAGATAGGAAACGACGCAGTTACCGGATGTGAGGCTTGGCGGAATTTATGAAGCCGCCTAGTCGAAGCGGTACTCGGGAGTGCGTGAATCGGCCTCGTATGAGGCGGCTGAATCAAGCGCGGGGGCGCCTCCGCACCCACGGCCGCATGGGCCGCAGGCGCTTCATGGGGGGCTTACTTGAACCGGACTTTGAGTTCTTGCCTCAAGATTTCTTGAGAAGCGATCTTTGGGTTATCCACTGCCATCAGAGCGGAATCGATGGAGACGCCCGTGGACTGGACCTCGAAAACCGCCTTCCGGACCAAGGGAATGCCGCGCTCGAAGTCGATTTTAACCTTGCCGAAAGATGTGGTTTTTCCGGCTTCGATGGTGAACTCGGATCCCGCGACCGAGGCCCCGCTCATATTGTTCGGATTGCTGTGAAATTGAATGGTCACGGGCGTATAGCGTCCGGGAGGCAATGAGAACAGGGCAACGGTAGGGCTGATGACGTCCTTTGGCAAAACCTTGGTATACCCGGGAATCGACACGTAATTGTTGAACTCGGGGTTCAGGGCAAAGCGATATTTTTTGCCGGTTTCCACATTTTTAACGTCCATCTTGAGGGAATGGTCCGTGTCCGTTTCATAGCTGAAGGCGAGGATTCCGTTGGTGGAAAGATCGGCCTTGGCGAGGTCGGACCGTTCCGTCACGAAGGGAGCCATCTCGGGAAAGAAGGAGCCGGCTCGGGCGGTGACGCCGAGGAGCAAGACCGCCGCGGCGAGGAAGGAAACACGATTTCGTGGGAAGAGCATGGTTTCTCCTGTCAGGTAGTGTACGCCTTCAGGATGAGGAAAATAATCACTCCCGTCACCGACACGTACAGCCAGATCGGGTAGGTCCAGCGGGCCAGGCGCCGGTGGCGGACGAGATCTCCGGAGAGCGCGAGCCAGAAAGTGCCCAGGACCATGGGCAAAGCGATCATGGACAGGAGGATATGCGAGGCGAGCAAGGTAAGGTAGGCGGGCCGTACCCATCCATGCCCCAAGGGAAATTTCGTGTCGCCGTGGACGCTGTGGTATACGATGTAGCCGATCAGGAACAAGGTCGACGTGGCGAAGGCCGCGAGCATCAGGCGGCGGTGCAGGTCCGGCTTTTTCGCGAAGATGGCTCGCAGGCCCAGCACGATCAGGACGGAGGTGGTGGCGTTGCAGGCCGCGTTCAGCATGGGCAGGAACAACACGGCGTCGGCGTGCTTCCCGGAGCTTTCGCGTCCGTAGATCAGGTAAAACAGAAAGGCCAGCGCCAGCGTGGAAACCAGCGCGATGGCGATCGCGGGCCATTTCGGGGCCGGGTAGCCCAGTGGATCGTGGCCTAGAGCCTGCACTCGCGCGGTCGTGTCGTGCGCGCGGTTGTCCATCGTGTTCTTCATGATCAGCGTCCTTTGCTTCCCCAGGGTTTTGCAGGCCCGTCCGGATCGTCCGCGTGCCGGATCGCGCGGACGCGTCCCAGCAGGTCCCCGTCCTTGTGCAGGAGACGCCGCGGCGTTTCTCCCGGGGACGGGCGGGCGGCCGCGCGGGCCGCCGCCCCGCCCCACGCGGCGGCCTTGCCGACGTGCAACGGACGGGCCTCGAGTTCGGCGCGTTCGACGCGCACGATGCTTTTATCGAAGGCGTTTTCGCCCAGCAACTCCTCGATCAGTCCCGCGACCACGCCCCCCGCGAAGCAGCCGAAGGAAAATTCCGTGACGGGACCGGCCTCGGCGAACGGGCGCGAACCTGCCGCATTGCCGAACGCGGCATTGCGCGAGGACCAGGCGATGCCGGTCGGACCCAGAACGGCCGCGGCCCCGCAATCCCGCCTTTCCCATTCCCTCAGGACTTTCGTGCCGTCGGCGTCCCCGGAGGCCACGATCCACAGGTCCGGCGCCGCGAACTGCGCCGGGGGAATCCCCGGGATGCCGCCGCGCGCGTCGCACAAGGCGATCAGCAGCGGTTCCCATTCCACTTTTTTTTCCGCGCGCGGCGGCCACCAGAAGTCCCTGTTTCCCGAGGCCGAAACCACGGCCACGGTGGTCTTCCAAAATCCCTCTCCGGCGGCGCCCGGCGCGGGCGCGGGGGAAAAGGCGCTGGTTTTGGTCCCGCCGCGCGTCAAAAAGTCCCGGTAGGCCCGCGCCCGCGCATCGTCGCCCGCGAGATGCTGGCGCACGTCCACCTTGTGGATTTTCAGGAGGGCGGCGGCGGACGCGGCCGCTACGGCCAGCGCGTCGGATTCGGGCGAATCCGCGGCCCCCGGGCCCGCGACGTGCACGGAGTACGAGTTTCCCGACGGGATGACGGAAGCGGGGATCGCCATGGACGCGGATGCGGTCAGCGAGAGACGGCTTCGGCCGTCTCGAGGGCGCGCGCCTTGGCGGCCTTGGCCGCCGGGATCTTGTTCTCGACGTAGTCGAACATGGCGTCGATGCAGCGCTGGGCGCGCAGGCGGGTCCCCTCGTCGAGGATCACCTCGTCCTCGGGGCGAGGCTTCATGAGCACGCGCAGGATGCCCTCGAGCGAGTTCGACTTCATGTACTTGCACATCGTGCACGAGCCCACGATTTTCTTTTCGGGGAACTCGACCTGCAGGCGCGAGGAGAGCCCGCATTCGGTGAGCATGGCGAACTGCGAGTCCTTCGACTTCGCAACGTAGTCGATCATCTGCGAGGTGCTGCCCACGTAGTCCGAGGCCTTGGCGACGCCCGGGCTGCACTCGGGGTGGCTGAGCACCTTCACGCCCGGAAACTTCAGGCGCAAAAAGCGGATCATCTCGGGATCGTACTCCTCGTGCACGTAGCAGGTGCCCTCGTACAGCCGGATGTCCTTCTGCACGCCGCGCCGAGCCATTTCTTCCTGGATGTTCTGGCCCATCAGCTTGTCCGGCACGAAGTAGATCTTGTCGTTCGGAATGGTCTCCACGATGTCGTAGACGTTCGACGACGTGACGCACACGTCGCACTCGGCCTTCACGTCCGCCGTGGTGTTGATGTAGCAGACGAAGGTGTGCCCCGGGAATTCCTTCTTCAACCGGATCACGTCGGGCCCGGTGATGGCGTCGGCCAGCGTGCACCCGCTCTCGCGGCCCGGGATGAGCACGCGCTTTTCGGGGTTCAGAATCTTCGCCGTTTCGCCCATGAAGCGCACCGCCGCGAAAACGATGGTGTCGGCCGTGGTGGTGGTCGCGTCCTTCGCCAGCGCGTAGGAGTCGCCGGTGAAGTCCGACACCCCGTATACGATCTCCGGGGACACGTAGGAGTGGGCCAGGATCACCGCGTTCCGCTCCTTTTTCAACGCGTTGATCGCGTTGACCAGGGGCATCATCGATTCGACCTTTTCAGGGGTATAGGCGCAGGCGCCTCCCGAAATGCGAACGTCCTTCAGTTTGTCGTATAATTCCGCGCCGGTCATGGACTACAAAGTAGAAAAGGGGGGAGGACGGGGGACGGGGGTCGGGGGACGGGGGACGGGAGAAGGCACAAGAGTTTGTTTTCCCCCGACTCCCGACCCCCGTCCCGTCTTTCCTAATTTCCCGGCCATGAAACACACTCTCCTGAAATCCCTCGCCCTTTCCCTCTGCGCCGTCCTTTCCATTTCCGCCCAGGTCAACCTGCCGCGCCAAAGCCCCGCCGCCTCGGTGTCGCAGACTTTCGCCTACACCACGGCGACGGTCACCTACAGCCGCCCCGCGGTCAAGGGCCGCCCGATCTGGGGCGGCGTCGTGCCTTACGGCCAGGTCTGGCGCGCCGGCGCCAACCAGGCCACGGCGGTGGAATTCACCACGGACGTGCGCGTCAACGGCCAGGCCCTGGCCAAGGGCAAATACGCCCTGTTCGTGCTTCCCTCGAGGGAGGGAGGCCAGGACGCCTGGACCTTCATTTTCGATACCAACCCCAACGCCTGGGGGTCGTTCGCCTACGACGGCAAGCACGACGCCCTGCGGGTGACCGTGAAACCCGTGAAAGTCCCCCTGCGCGAGCGCCTGGAGTACGCCTTCGACGCGGTCACCGACAGCTCCGCGGCGCTGTCGCTGGAATGGGAAAAGCTGCGCGCGACGCTGACGCTCACCGCCGAGTTTAAGACCACCGCACAGGCCGCGATCCTCCGGGATTTACCGGCGGTGGGGGACAAGGAGCCCTATTCCTGGATGAACGCCGCTCGTTTTTACCGCACCTACGGTCTCGGCGATTCGCTGGCCTATGCCTGGATCGACCGTTCGATCGCCATCAAGCCCCTGTACGCAAACCTGTGGGCCCGGGCCGAGTTCCTGGCGGCCGACAAGCGCTACGCCGAGGCCGTCGAAACGGGGCGGAAGGCGTGGATCGAGGCGGCGAAGGATCCGGGCCTCGAAGGCCAGATCCCGGCGCTGGACAGGCAGCTGAAGGCCTGGGAGAAGAAGGCGAAGAAATAGAATGGCCGGGCTGCGGGCGGCGCGATGCGGCGTTGCTCCTCCTCGGCGTACTCCCGCGCTCTCTAGCGCGAGCCTGCCTGCGTCGGAGCGCCTGGCCTCGGTGATTCGCGCTACGCGCTCATACTTTCAACTCGTCGGGTCGGCTCCAGACGGTGGCCCTCGCTCCGGCCAACGAGATACGCTTTTACTTCGAAAGAAAAAAGGCCGCCCTTCCGGGCGGCCTTTTTTTGGTCTCTGCGATCTCCGCGGCCATTGCGTTCAGCTGATCTCCGGCGGCCGCTTGTGCTTGCGGATCTCCGTCACCAGCCATACGACCAGCAGGAACAGGATCTCGGCGCCGATATAGCCGAAGAGCTTGAGCGCCGCTCCCGAGGTGAACCCGTACGAATGCAGGCCGACGTTGAGCAGGTTGACCCCCTGCCAGGCGAGGCTGACGATCACCGCGCCGAGCACGGCTCCCGCGGCGACTCCGGTTTCGCGGATCACGCCCCAGTGCCGGGCGTGCAGCAGGATGGCGCACCAGATCACGATCAGCAGGGCGCCGTTTTCCTTCGGGTCCCAGCCCCAGAACCGGCCCCAGCTTTGATCGGCCCAGATGCCGCCCAGCACCGTTCCGATGAAGGAGAACAGGAGCCCGAAGCAAAGCGTCCCGTAGACCATGCGGTCCACCTCGCGCAGCGAAGCGCGCTGCTCGGGGGTGGGAACCGGCGACCAGGCGCCGCGGACGAGGCGGATGTGGGCGATGGCGCCGGAGAGCGCGCAGGCCGCGTAGCCCACGGTGATGCAGATCACGTGGGTCGACAGCCAGAAGTTGCTGTTCAGCACGGCCACGAGCATTTGCATCGTGTCGCCGTCGGCGGCGTAGCGGTTGGCGATCGAGAGGAGCAAAGTGCCCAGCAGCGAGGCCGACAGCAGGGCCACGCCCTGGCGGCTGCGCCGTTCGAGGAACAGCGCCACCGCGATGGAAACCGCCGCCACGAAGGGGAAGGTCTCGAACAGCGAGGTCACCGGCGGGCGGCGCATAATGAGGACGCGCGCGACGATGGCCGCGGTGAGGAAGAACAGCGCCAGGCCGGAAAGGGTCCAGGTGATCCGGTAGGTCCAGCGGGAGGCGGCCCCGCCGTGCCGGAACAGGAAGAACAGGAAGCCGGTGAACAGCGAAATCCAGAACAGCACCGTGGAGACGAACAGGGGATTGACGCGGTTCTTCAGAATCTCGAGCGGGAAGCGCGTTTTCTCCATCTCCGCGGCGGCGAGCCGGCGCACGGAGGCGTTCAGGGCCGAGGCCCGGGCTTCGAAGGCCGCCGCGTCGCCGGCGCGGTAGGCGCTCGTCATCGCCGCGAGGGCGCCGATCTCGGCGTTCAGGCGCTGCATCAGGCCCGGCGTCGCCACCACCTCGGAGGGGCTGAGCCATGTCCCGGGCTGGTCCGGATTCGGCAGGATGCGCAGGGGCGAGGCCATGCCGGTTTGCGATTGCAGGTACATGGCGCGCGACAGGCGCACGATTTCGTTCTCCACGGGGCTGTACTCCCCGCCTCCTTCGTGGATGCCGTCGAGGATTTGCGCCATCATGGGCGCGCGTTCCATCAACTCCCAGAACGAGACGGTCGGCCCTCCCTCGGCGAGGCCGGGAAGGCCTAGCACGTTGCGGGTCTCGGGCACCGCGATCACGAGCGAGGCGGAGGGCAGCGCGAACTGCAGGGAGCGCGTCAGGTTCAGGTAGGTCGCGACGTTGCCGAAGGTCCGCAGGACTTCCTTTTCCACCAGGTTGCGCTTGGCCTCCTCGATCGAGTCGGCGCGCTGCGACAAGGCCTGTAGCTTCGTCAGCCCCGGTTCGATCTGGCGGTAGCTGTAGCGGCGCTTCTTTTCCGCCGTGATCCCCAGCGCCTCGGCCACCTCGGGGTTGTCGATGCGGAACAGTTTCAGGTCGCCGGTTTTCTCGGGGGCGAACACGATTTGCGCGAAGATGGCCAGGGCGGGGGTTCCCTGGTAGGCGTCGTGTCCCGACCACTGCAACAGCAGGTGGCGGGCCAGGGTTTCCAGCGGCTTGATGCGGCCGTCGTGCAGCACGGCGACGGCCCCGAAGGCGCGGACGTCGCGGGGGTTCAGGCCCTTCGAGGGCCTGCCCAGATCTTCGGGCAGCAAGGTGAACTCGCCGCCGAGCTCGGGCTGGATGTCTTCCGCGGCTTCCTCGTCCGAACCGTGATCGTGGCCGTCGTCCTCGGAGTGGGCCTCGGGATCGGGGGAGACCATGGACTCGGGCGCTCCCGAAGCCGGGGGCTGGGCGCGGAGGGGCGCGGCGGCCAGGCCGCACAGCGCGAGGAACAATAAAAGGGAATGCAGGGGATTTTTCATTTGCGGGCCGTCCGTCTCACGTATCCCAGGAAGTGCAGGATGAAGTGCAGCAGCATGCCCCCGAAGACCATGAGGCTGCTGATGTAGGGAATCAGGCGGCCGGGATTGGTGACCACCGCGAAGGTGGAGTGCTCCCCCTCCTGGTCGATCGCGAAGCTGGCCTGGAAGAAGGTGTAACCCTTGTAGCGCAGGGGATTGTTCATCCACACCTTCACGGGGCGCGAGGAGAGGCCGTCGTGCAGGTCGACGTAGCTCTCGTAGCTCCGGGCCACGTCGGTGCCGGGATGCAGCGTGCGGATGAAGTCCTTGAGCGTCAGCGAGAAGTCGAGCGGGTAATGGCGCCGGCGCAGCTGCAGCAGCACGCGCTCGCCGCCCAAAGTCAGCGCCAGCGGCCGCGACTCCAGTCCGTACAGCAGGATCTCGCGGTCCGGCGTGTTCGGCACGCTCAGCTTGGCGATCAGGCCCGGCGCGTTCTGCGGGGCCTCCTTCTCGGGCTTGCGCGGCTCCATCGAGGCGATGCCCGAGGCGTTGAGATAAGGGAGGACGCCGCCGGTCACGGTCGAGGTGAAGGCGGCGGCGTTCTCATGATATTTGACGACGGTGAGCCGCGCGGGCCAGGGCGCGAGGTCGAGCACCGCGCCGGGCTGCAGGTCTTCGTCCACGTAGGCCAGCACCTCGTTGGTGTCCGCGATCTGGCGCCAGACGGCCACTTCCCACTTGTCATAGGCCATGGTGTAATGGCCGGTTTCACCCTCCGCCAAGGTCATCTGCGACTCGACCGCCATCATCTGGGTAATGAAACCGCCGACCAGCAGAAGCAGCAAACCGCCGTGCACCACCCACAGTCCCGCCTTTTTCCAGACCAGCGGGAGCACGAAAGTCATCATCACCGCGAGCTGGATCGAAAGCACCCACAGCACCAGGCTCGACCCGGGAAAGGGCACGACGCCCGCCACCCAGATGAGGTAGCCGAAGAACACCCGCTGGGCCTCGTAAAGCCCGTGGTCCGCCTGGTAGAGCGTGCCAAAGAAAATCAGCAGAAGCAGCATCAGCAGCCCCGCCAGCGTGATCGCGGGGTGCAGGACCGCCTTCGTGACCGGATGCCGCGCGGCCTTCTGTCGCCATTTGGGGTTCATGGCGTCTTCTCCGCGATGTTGAGTTTGGCGCAGAATTCAAGAAGCTGCGGCTTGATCTTGACGAGGCGCTCCCTGTCGCCCATCGCCTTCACGAACACGGTGTAGCCTTCCCCCTGGATGATGGCCCCCACGATGCTTTTCGACTCGGTCAGGTCTCCCGACAGGATGTCGGTGAAGTCGACCACGATGCCGCGCTGGCCCGTGGCGACCCGCACCGGCGAGGCCGCGGCGATCACCTGCTCGGCGTACGAGGCGGGAATCTTGACCTGGCCGAGCCAGCGCACCACGTTGGCGTCGAGCCCGCCGGCGTCACCCGCCAGCTGCACGAGCGAGACGTCCACCGCCAGCGGGTCCCTTTCGCCGGTGTGGGCGAGGGAGGGATCGGGGGCCCAGAACCCGGCCTGGCGCAGCGGATCACCCTCGGGCTGGTCCACCCAGCCGTCGGGGAGCGTCCACGAAAGCCGGATCGGCGCATCGGCCTGGACCGGTCCGTTCTTGGATTTCAGGGCGATTTCACGGTAGCGGCGTGGTTGGGGTTCGTCGCCCTGGCAGCCGGAAAGGAGCAGGGCCAGGAGCAGGGGACAGGCGGCGGCTCCGATCAGCAGGGCGGCCCGGGTCTTGGAGAGGAAGCGTGGGGAGGGCATGGCCGCACAAATTAGGAAATAGCCGCGCCCCGGCCCATTCTTTTAATCGGAAGGCGATGAATTATTTAAAAATGTGACAAGTTTTATTTTTAGCGCCAACGTCCCTCCCCGAGGGCTGTCATCCCGCGTAGGCGGGGATCGCGGGCGCCGCTTCCGGGTTTTTCCCAAGGTCCGTTTTTTTTTCCGGGACTCCCCGGGGAGTGCCTTCGACCTGGCCACCGCGTCACAGAGGCACCCCTTTTAATTTTCAAAATTTCGACGGTATAAAAATAGTCAAATTTCAACGTCTATCCTCACCCTATTCCAACTCTAGGCTTTTCACCGAGTTAGCTTTAGTACACTATATGGTGTTCCCGGGGGACTAAAAACACAACATTTTGGCCCACGACCTTGCTTTTTTGTCTAAATTCAAAAAAGACTTTCAAACTTACCCCGTGAAATAAAGGAGGCGTTTCGGCATGACGACGCTAACCGAGGATGTAAAAGAGATACTGGCGAACGCCGACGTGGGAATGGCCGTCTCCGGACTGGATCCGGCCCGTTACCAGATCGAGCGCCGCGACGGTTCGCAGGTCCGTTTCAAGGGCGAAAAAATCGTCCGCGCGATCACCAAGGCGTTCCTGGCGCAGGAGAATCTCTCCGAGCCCACCGAGCGCATCCTGGAGGAGGTCAACCAGATCTCCGACACGGTGTTCACCTCCCTGCTGCGGCGCCGCCCGAACGGCGGCACCTGGCACATCGAGGACATCCAGGACCAGGTCGAGCTCGCGCTCATGCGCGTCGGCCGTCCCGAGGTAGCCAAGGCCTACGTGCTGTACCGGCAGGAACGCGCCAAGCAGCGCGAGGCCCAGCACGCCGAGGCCGCGGCTCCGGTGGCGCCCGCCGGCGCGGCCTATACCGTCACCAACGCCGCGGGCCAGGTGGTTCCGCTCGACGAGACGCGCCTCAAGGCCATCATCTCGGAGGCCTGCTTCGGTTATGAGAAGGAGGCGCCCCCGGCGCGCGTGCTCAAGGAGACCTTGACCAACCTCTTCCCCGGCATTCCCGAAAAGGACGTGTCGAAGGCGCTGGTCATGGTTTCGTGCTCGCACATCGAGGAAGACCCGGCCTGGACCTACGTCACGGCCCGCCTGCTGATGGACGACATCCGCGAGGAAGCGCTGGGCAACCGCCTGACCGCGGCCGAGATGGGCGCGCGCTACCCCTCGTATTTCAAGGAATACGTGAAGCTGGCCGCCGACCACGACCTGCTCGACGCGCGCCTGCTCGACTACGATCTCGACCGCCTGGGCAAGGCCCTGAAGCCCGAGCGCGACCTCGACGTCACCTACCTCGGCCTGCGCACCTTGCACGACCGCTATTTCGTGCACCTGCCCGAAGGCCGACACATCGAGCTGCTGCAGGCCTTCTGGATGCGCGTCGCGATGGGCCTTTCGCTGAACGAGGTGGACCGCGAGGCGCGCGCCATCGAGTTCTACGAGGTGCTTTCGAGCTTCCGTTTCGTCAGCTCCACGCCGACCTTGTTCAACTCCGGCACGCAGCATTCCCAGATGTCCTCCTGTTACCTCACCACCGTTCCCGACGACCTCCACGGCATCTTCGGCGCCATTCAGGACGACGCGATGCTGTCGAAGTTCGCCGGCGGCCTGGGCAACGACTGGACCCCGGTGCGCGCCCTCGGCTCGCACATCAAGGGCACCAACGGCAAGAGCCAGGGCATCATTCCCTTCCTGAAGGTCGCGAACGACACCGCCGTGGCGGTGAACCAGGGCGGCCGCCGCAAGGGGGCGATGTGCGCCTACCTCGAGACCTGGCACATGGACATCGAGGAGTTCCTCGACCTGCGCAAGAACACCGGCGACGACCGCCGCCGCACGCACGACATGAACACCGCGAACTGGATTCCCGACCTGTTCATGAAGCGCGTGCTCGAGGACGGGCCCTGGACGCTGTTCAGCCCCAACGAGTGCCCCGACCTGCACGACCTGTATGGCAAGGCCTTCGAGGAGCGCTACAAGTTCTACGAGGCGGAGTCCCGCGAGGGCCGGGTGCGCACCTTCAAGACCATCCGCGCGAACGACCTGTGGCGCAAGATGCTGTCGATGCTGTACGAGACCGGTCATCCCTGGATGACCTTCAAGGATCCGTCCAACCTGCGCTCGCCCCAGCGCCACATGGGCGTGGTGCACAGCTCCAACCTGTGCACCGAGATCCTGCTGAACACGAACAAGGACGAGATCGCGGTGTGCAACCTCGGCTCGATCAATCTCGTGGCCCACGTCAAGGACCGCCAGCTGAACGAGGCGCTGATCGAGAACACGGTCATCACGGCCATGCGCATGCTCGACAACGTGATCGATCTCAATTACTACCCCGTGCCGCAGGCGCGCAACTCGAACCTGAAGCACCGCCCGGTGGGCCTGGGCATCATGGGCTTCCAGGACGCGCTGTACGCCACCGGCGTCTCCTACGCGTCCGAGGGCGCGGTGGAGTTCGCTGACGCGAGCATGGAGTACATCTCCTATTACTCCATCCTGGCCTCGTCGAAGCTGGCCAAGGAGCGCGGGACCTACCCGAGCTACCAGGGGTCCTCCTGGTCGAAGGGGCTTCTGCCCATCGACACGGTGAAGATCATGGAGGAGGAGCGCGGCCTTCCGGTGGCGATGGACGCGTCCGCCCGCAAGGACTGGACCCCGGTGCGCGAGCACATCAAGCAGTGGGGCATGCGCAACAGCAACTGCATGGCCATCGCCCCGACGGCGACCATCTCCAACATCATCGGCGTCAGCCAGTCCATCGAGCCGACCTACAAGAACCTCTACGTGAAGAGCAATCTTTCCGGCGAGTTCACGGTGATCAACACCTTCCTGGTGGACGCGCTCAAGGACAAGGGCCTGTGGGACAAGCCCATGGTCGAGGACCTGAAGTACTTCGACGGGGAGCTGGCCGAGATCAGCCGCATTCCCGAGGACATCAAGAAGCGCTTCCTCACGGCCTTCGACGTGGACCCCAAGTGGCTGATCGCCTGCGCCATGAAGCGCCAGAAGTGGATCGACATGGGCCAGTCGCTGAACCTGTACATGGCGCAGCCCAGCGGCAAGAAGCTGGACGCGATGTACAAGCTGGCCTGGCAGGCCGGGCTCAAGACCACCTACTACCTGCGCGCGCTCGGCGCCACGCAGGCGGAAAAGTCGACGCTCGACCGCACCCGCGGGGTGAACGCCGTGACGACCGCCACCGCGGCGGCGACGGCGGTGTCCGAGGCCGAGGCCGAGGCCGCCATCCAGAAGATCCGCGAGGAGTCGCGGCCGCCCAAAACCGAAAACCCCGAAGGAGCGGCCCTCGCCTGCTCCATTCTTAACGGAGAGGACTGCGAAGCATGTCAATAATCTGGGACGAAGAAACGACCACCGCCGCGCCGAAGGCCGCGGCCATCCTCACGCCCGCTTCCGGAAATCCGCAGCAAGCCGCGGAGGAACCCGCCAAGCTGGAGTCGCTGCAGGGAGAATCCACCGCGCGCGTCAAGGTGGACGAGAAGAAAATCATCAATTGCCGCGCCGACCTGAACCAGCTGGTGCCGATCAAGTACCAGTGGGCCTGGCAGAAGTACCTGGACGCCTGCGCCAACCACTGGATGCCGCAGGAAATCAACATGTCGCGCGACATCGAGTTGTGGAAGAGCAACCAGATGACCGAGGACGAGCGCCGGGTGGTGAAGCGCAACATGGGCTTCTTCTCGACCGCCGACTCCCTGGTGGCGAACAACATCGTGCTGGCGGCCTACCGCCACATCACCAACCCCGAGTGCCGCCAGTACATGCTGCGCCAGGCCTTCGAGGAGGCGGTGCACACGCACGCCTACCAGTACATCATCGAATCGCTCGGCCTCGACGAGGGCGAGGTGTTCAACATGTACCACGAGGTGAACTCGATCCACGGCAAGGCCGACTTCGAGACCGAGAGCTTCAAGGGGGCGCAAACCTTCCTGGAGAACCTGATCGGCTACTACGTGATCATGGAAGGCATCTTCTTCTACAGCGGCTTCGTGATGATGCTGAACTTCAAGCGCCAGAACCGCCTGCCGGGCTCCGGCGAGCAGTTCGAGTACATCCTGCGCGACGAGACCATGCACATGAACTTCGGCATCGACGTGATCAACCAGATCAAGGCCGAGAACCCCGACCTGTGGACCAAGGAAGTGCGCGAGCGCTCGACGGACCTGGTGCGCCAGGCCGTGAAGCTCGAGGTCGCCTATGCCCAGGACACGATGCCCCGCGGCATCCTCGGCATCAACGCCGGGATGTTCGAGGACTACGTGCAGTACGTGGCGGACCGCCGCCTGGAGAAGATCGGCCTGACCAAGATCTACGGTTCGGAGAATCCGTTCCCGTGGATGAGCGAGGTGCTGGACCTGCGCAAGGAGAAGAACTTCTTCGAGACGCGCGTGACGGAATACCAGGTCGGCGGCGCGCTGAGCTGGGATTAGTCGCGGAAGCCGTGTGAGAGATGCGGCGCGGGGTTTCCGGCACCCGTCTTATGGTTAGCGCCGCCGAATGATTGCGGCCGCCGGTTTACCGGCGGCCCGCCTGTCCGGGATCGGAGGGTCGTCCATAAAGGCGAGCCCCGGCCCAAGGAGGAGTCATGAAAAAGAAACCGGGTGACAAGACGTTTTGGATGAGGACGGCGGCCGCGACGGCGGTGCTGTCCATTGGTCTGGTGGCCGTGGTGTTCCAGTTCTCCGGGAGCGGGGAGCGGGACAGCCGGGCCGGGACCGCGGCTTCGGAACTGCGTTCCGGGGAAAAAGCCGCCACGATCCAGGTGACCGAGGGCAGCGGTTGGCTGTCGACGGGCGAGGAACTCCAGATAGCGGAATGGTACAGCGGTTCCGATCGGGGAGAGGGTGAATACTTCGCCAATTTCCGTGGTTCGGACGGCGGCGCCACGGTGGACCTGCGCCTGGCGGGCCTGAACCGTTCGGGCACGTTCGCCTGCGCCGATCCCGAACGGCGCGCGTCGACGGGCGCGGCGGCCTATGTGGAACTGCGTGTGGACGTAGAGAACACCTACCGCTCGGGCCTCGCGTCCGGGACGTGCAAGGTGACCGTGACCCGCCTCGACGGCGAGGTGATGGAAGGTCATTACTCGGCGACGTTATTGAATTCCGCCGATGCGGCCGACGACGTCACCATCACGGGAAGCTTCCGGGCCACGCGCCCGCGGCTCGAAAGGCTGTCCGGGAGGGATGCGGGCGTTATCCAACTCGCCGCCGCGCCGTAGCCGGGCCCCTCTTCTTTGCTAGGTTGCCGGCAAGGAAACGCTTTTCGGCAAAGGCGGAGGATGATGTCCCGGATTTCCAAAATGGCGGTGGTGCAAGGCGCGTTCGCGGCGGCAATTCTGCTGGCCGCGACCGTTTCCGCCGATCCGCGTAAACGGAGCGTGGTCAAGCGGGCCGACATTATGGCCTGCTCCGACGCGATCCAGACCTCGGGGGCCGCGCTGACCGTGCAGGCGCCGCTGCTTCGTTATACGATCACCGCTTTCAATCCCAGCTGGTTCGATCCCCAGGCATCGCGGCAGGGGGCTCCCTTGTTCACCCTGCGCGTTTCTCCGCAACTGCTTCCTTATGCCGACCGCCTTACTTTGCGCGTCCACGTGTCGGCGGACACGACGCTGGGAAGTTCCTTCGCTCCCGCCCTGCAGGTTTTCGACCGCACTTCCGAGCCCCTGGGCGCGTCGCGCGTTGGGGTCCCGCTCACCTCGGGAGAGGTGTTCAGCATGGACTTCCAGGCGGGCTCCGGCACGGATTTTCGGGGAAGCGATTTGTATTCGCGGGTGGCGGAAACGCGCGAGGTGCCGCCCATGAACCTGCGCCTGGAGTTCTCGCTTTTCTGTTCCGGCGCGCCGGTGGCCGAGAACGGGGTCAACGTCGCCTTCGGGCCCACCGCCAAGGTGCGCACCGTGCGCACCGTGCGCGCGCTCTCGCCCGGAGCCGACGTCGCGGCGTCGCGCGCGCCCGCGGTCCTTACGCTCTTTCCGGTGTTCCGGATCGCGTCCGAACTCTACGACGACAAGACCTTCGAGTATGCCCCCGGAGAATCGCGCCTCGAGGTCTTCGTGCACGAGGTGGACGAGGGGCAATCGCCCCAGGAGGCGTTCGGGGGGCTCGAGTTCGCCCGGTTTTCGGCCGACCGCTTCCCGGT
>JAJNBB010000058.1 GCA_021155885.1 Fibrobacteria bacterium
GACCGTCGTGATCGCGGCCGTCAGGGACGTCTTGCCGTGGTCCACGTGACCGATCGTGCCGATGTTAACGTGCGGTTTGTTCCGCTCAAATTTCGCTTTGGCCATGGTAACGTCCCAGGGTTTAAAATTTTAAGGGCTGAAAATTATAGAAACATCCACCGTTTTTGGCACAGGATTTTCCGGGAAAAACTTCCCTTAATCCGTTTTCCGTCAGCAACTTAGCGTCGGGGGGTAGAAGACGTGAAAGACCCTCGGCCTTCCCCCGCCCCCGCCATCGCGAGGGCAGGCGCCGGACGGGGTGGAGCCCAAATCGGGAATTGAACCCGAGACCTCTTCCTTACCAAGGAAGTGCTCTACCGCTGAGCTATTTGGGCGAAACCACCGGCCGAACCCTCGAAAAATGCCATTTTTGGCCATTTTCGTAGGTCTGGGGTGGAGCGAGCTAACGGACTCGAACCGTCAACAGCCACCTTGGAAGGGTGGTACTCTACCAATTGAGTTAAGCTCGCCCGACCAGTTTCGATACTTTCAGAACCAGAACGCGGAACCTTGAAATGGGCCGAGGTGGATTTGAACCACCGTAGGCGAAGCCAGCGGATTTACAGTCCGCCCCCATTAACCACTCGGGCATCGACCCTTTTCAAGGCTCGGCAATTTTGCGATTTTAGCGCAAAAAAGCCAAAAATGGAGCCAACGAAGGGACTCGAACCCCCGACCCTCTGATTACAAATCAGAAGCTCTACCAACTGAGCTACGTTGGCCCGAATCTGAACGCTGGACTCCACAACCCGGCGAGATGGTTAAGTTCCCGCCGTTCCCCGTTTTACGCCGCTATTGCGAGCGGCTTTTTTTAGGGGAGGTGGAAAGTTAATTACACGAAGGGATCAAATCCAGAGGAAAATTTAGGGGACGGGGCATCGGGGTCTGCGCCGGGGGGAATCGAAGATGCTTCCTGGGGTCGAATAGCGAACAGCTTACAGCGGACAGCGAACAGCTAACCGCGAACAGCCGGAAAGGCCACACCCGGGAAGCGCCTGTCATTCGTCGGCCGCGTCACTAAGGCGCCCAATTTCATAAAAACCACGTTTGTGGCTGTCCGCTGTACGCTGTAAGCCGTAAGCTGGCAGCCAGCAGTTAGCATCTACCTTATATATATGTCCCCCGAATTCGCTCCAAACCTCCCCAAACTGCTGCTTTCGGTAGCCCAGGACGTGGAAAAGGCCGGCGGCGAGACCTATCTGGTGGGCGGCTGGGTGCGGGATCATTTGCGGGGCCTCGCCTCGGGCGACTTCGACGTGGAGGTCTACGGGCTCGACCTCGAGACGTTCCTGGCGATCCTGAAAAAATACGGGAAGCCGAACCTGGTGGGCAAGGCCTTCGGCGTGATCACCATGGCGCGCGACGGGCGCGTTTACGACTTCGCCTTTCCGCGCACCGAGAGCAAGACCGGCGGCGGTCACCGCGGCTTCGAGGTCACGGCCGACCCGCACCTCGACTTCGCCACGGCTTCGGCGCGCCGCGACTTCACGATCAACGCGATGGGCCTGCGCCTGCCCGACCTCGAACTCATGGATTGTCACGGCGGCCGAAAAGATCTGGAGCGCCGGCTGCTGCGCCACGTCTCCCCCGCCTTCTCCGAGGACCCGCTGCGCGCGTTGCGCGCCGTGCAGTTCGCCGCGCGCTTCGGGTTCGACATCCATCCCGCGACGCAGGCGCTGTGCGCGGCGCAGCCCCTCGAAGAACTGCCGCGCGAGCGCCTGTTCGCCGAGTTCAAGAAACTTCTGCTCCAGGCCGACCGTCCCTCGATCGGCCTGGAATGGATGCGGCGCCTCGGCATGCTGCGCTTTTTCCCCGAGCTGGAGGCGCTCGTGGGCGTGCCCCAGGAGGCCGAGTGGCATCCCGAAGGAGACGTGTGGACGCACACCTTGCTGGTGGTCGACCAAGCCGCGCGCCTGCGCACGCCCGACTACAGCGAGGGCGAGAACCTCGCGCTGATGCTCGCGGCCTTGTGCCATGATCTCGCCAAGGCCTTCACCACCGCGCGCGACGGAGGCCGCTGGCGCAGCCCCGGGCACGACGTGAAGGGCGACCGGCCCACGCGCGCCTTTCTCGACCGCATTACGCGCGAGTCGGACCTCATCGAGGCCGTGGTGACCTTGGTGCGCGAACACCTGAAGCCGGCCCTGCTGCACAAGGCGCGGCACGAGATCAAGCCGGCGGCGATCCGCCGCCTCGCGTTGCGGACAGACATCGAGAAACTCGTGCGCCTCGCGCGCGCGGACCATCTGGGGCGCACCACCGAGGAGGCGCTCGCGGGCCTTTTCCCGGCCGGCGAGTGGCTGCTCGCGGAATCGCAAAACCTGGACGTGCTGGCGGAGAAGCCGCGCCCGTACCTTACGGGGAAGTACTTGCTGTCGCTGGGCGCGAAGCCGGGTCCGGAACTCGGGAAGATCATCCAGGAAAGCTTCGAGCTCCAGCTCGAGGGGGATTTGGCAAGCATCGCGCAAGCGGAGGAATGGGCGCGGAAGAGGTTGGGAATCGGGAGTTAAGGGGTTGGGAAAGAACGGTTGTTGGTTGTTGGTTGTTGGAAAACACAACGCGAGTTTTGCCTTCATTTATGCTTTAGCGGCCACCCGGCCGCTCTAATTCCCACCAACAACCAAGAACCGACAACTCACGGGCACTGCCCGCGAAGATTTTATCTTCCTTACCATGTTCTCCCACCTGCGTGCCGACTGGCGGGCCATCTATCGCAACGACCCCGCCGCCCAAGGTCTTCAGCCCCTGCTTTACCCGGGGTTGCACGCTCAGGTATTGCACCGTTGCCTGGCCCACCCCTTGTATAACCTCGGGATGTTTTTCCTCGCGCGCCTCGTGTCCGAAATCTCCCGTTTCCTGACCGGCATCGAAATCCACCCGGGCGCCCAAATCGGGCCGGGACTGTTCATCGATCACGGTCATGGCATCGTGATCGGCGAAACGGCCGTGATCGGCGAAGATTGCGTATTGTTCCACCGGGTCACCTTGGGAGGCACGGGCAAGCACGGCGGCAAGCGTCACCCGACGATCGGGAACAACGTGCTGATCGGGACGAACGCCACCTTGCTGGGACCGATCACGGTGGGCGACAACGTCAAGATCGGCGCCGAGACCGTGATCATCATGCACGACGTGCCCTCGAACAGCACCGTGGTCGGCGCGCCCGGCCGCATCGTGAAGCTGAACGGCCAGCGCCTGGAGCGCAAGCTCGACAAAACCGTGGAGCCTCTCGGGCTGGCCTAGCTAAAGGCTTTTCACGTAGGCGACGCGCAGGCCGAGCAGCGTCCCCGTGGCCGTGTTCCCCTCCTGGATTTCCCCGCGGCCCAGCAGTTGCGTTTGCGACGCGGATCCCTCGACCTGGAGCGCGCTCCCCCTGGCCACCTCCAGCTGCGCGCCGGCGCTGACTTCGTGCAGGCCCAAGGTCTTCTCGGTGCCGTCCATGCCCACGCCGATCAGGTTCACCGAATACCCGACGAAAGGCGAGATTCTCGCCTTCGTTTCCAACAGCAAATTCGCGCGCAGGGGGATCTCCATGTGCGGTTCCAGGCCCTCGTCGAATTTCTGCTCCGAGTCGCAAAAAATAAAGAGCGCACATTCCGTCTGGATGTACTCCCCGTTATTGAGATTGTTGTTCATGAAAATCCCGCCGGCAAAGGATGCGACAAGCGCCGGGGACATCCGGGCGCTATAGCCCCAAAACGCCCCCAGACGCAGCAGGCCATGGTCCGCCGGGGAGGCGCCCACGTTGAGGCCGAAATGATGGTTCCAGCTCTCGGTCAAAAAGGCGCCATCCACGCTGTAGGCGGCGTTGCGCAGTGCCGACCTTCCTCCCCCGGAATCCGTGTAGGCCATGGTTTTCTTTTCGCGCGCTCCCACCGATACTGAAACGTGGGGGACGTCGGCATCGTCCGTCCGGTCGAAGTGCACCGGGAGACGGGTTCTCTCGTAGCGATTGTCCAGCGAGACCAGCTGGCGCGAAACGCAGCCGGTAAAGCCGGTCGCGCAAAGCAGGGAAACCATCCACGCGGCAAGGACCCGTGCGCGGACTCCGGTTCCCTCGGTGCCGCCGCCTTGATTCAAGTATCGCATGACAGGAACCTACCCACCGGCGGCAGGTCCTGCAGCAAAAGCGCGCGCGGGTTCTTAACCCTAGTTAAGGGAAACCGCGGGCGCGGATTAACCCCGGTTAAGGTTTCGAGGAAGTGGCAGCCGGGGGCGTGCTCAAGCGTTCGCCGCGCAGGTTGTACAACGCCCCGCGCGCGTCGCGGATCCGGATGCCGTCCTTGCCGGACCATACCAGGCCCGCGCGGGGTGCGCGAACGGCAGGGCTCCGCGAAGCGCCGAGGCCGCTAGGGCCGAAGGTGACACCCGCGGAATCCACGAGGGAATAGGCCATCGTGGTTCGCTCGAGTTCCTTCCGCGGCCCGTCCGCCACCGCCGGCCCGCTTGCCGTCCAGATCTTCATGTCCCGAATCGCCAGTTTTCCATAGCGCGTGGCGCCTGCCTTAACGTAGCGAAAATACACCACGCGTTTTCGCCCGCCGTCCAATGAAAACCCGTTGGGATATCCCTCCCCACCGTAATTCCGGGTACCCGCCTGGAAACCCACATGAGTTCCCGTCAAATTGGCGGGAGAAAGCTGGTGCGCGTAAGCGGGCAGCGGGTCGGGATAATACTTCAGCGTATCGACAAGAAACGGGTTGTCCGGAATGACCACGGGGCTCGCCCATGCTGTGTCGGTGAGGGCGGCATACCCGATGGGCCCGGAATCGTTTTCCAGGAAAACCCAATAACGCCGTCCCCCGGCATAGCCCACCCGACGATCATTCCAGACTTCTGTGAAACTGATGACCTTTACCGCGCCGTCGAGAATCACCGTGTCCGGATAATCCCACGTGGTAGAGGACCCGCGCAAATCGAACGTGTCCGCCTGCGCGGCGCCTTGCGATGTGATGGACCGGGTCGTCGCCGAGGCGAGGCCCGTGGAAAAAGCGCACACTGTCAGGGCCAGGATCAGGTTTCGCATGAATCGCCTCGTTCCCTTAATTTACACCACGCAGGAGCTTTAATCACGCGGTGCCGTCGGAGTCTTCAAGGCCTTCAGGCCTTGCGGAACGGACTCAAGGCGGCGGCCGCGAAGGTCGAAGAGGCGGGTTTCTGTCGCTTTGAACGATTGTTCTGAAGGAGAACGCCGTTCCGCCCGAATCGCTGTCAATTGCTGCGTTCCGTTCACGAGCAAAGTGTCACGCCCACGGCCCGCGGAGGCTTGGAAGATAAGGCGCGCCTGCATCGTATCGCCCAGAGCCGCGCCGGCCGCGCGCTTGGCTGTCGGGACGCCTCCATGGATGTCGATGCGAAATAGCGAGAGGCCTACGGATTGGTTGGCGCCCAAGACGATGGTTTTAGGGTCCGGGTCCGTGCGGGTGCAGGTTCCGTTGCTGCAATTCAACATGTAGGAGGCGCCGGGCGAGGATCGGTTAAACCCGACTCCATAGGTGGAGGTGTTGGGCCGCACGATTTCCAGAAGCACTGTGTCGAAGCGCAGGGTATCGCTTCCCTGGTTGGAGAGGGTCACGGAACTCGAAAATTCGTACACGGCGTCGCTTGAGAAGCCCCAGGTGCGAACCTGGGCTTGCGCGGAAAGGGCGCCCGTCAGAACGACGAGCGCGAATATCAGGGAACTTCCTGTTTTAAAATTCATAGATCTTCCTTAGAAGGCTCAACGAAATTTATTCACGCGGCGATACAACGGGAGCCCAAGGAGCTTTCATTCCTTCCGGGATTGCCTCCTGGCGGCGGCCACGAAGGTCGAAGGCGCGATCATCCGGGGCCAGGGAATTCACTTTGTTCGGAGAACGCCTGAGCGCCACGGGCGGCAAATTTTGCCTTCCTTTCAGCATCAGCGTATCGCGTCCCCGGCCTCCCGAGGCCATGAATATCATGCGCACGACCAAGGTGTCCCCCTGGACTATCGCCGAAGACTTCGCCGTCCTCACAACCAAGTCTTCTACCCTGAATGTGAAAATCCTGCTCGTCTGGCCCGCAGCCACGACGATCTTCCTGGGATTGCCTTCGATTTTTCCCTGATTGAAATGCAATAAGGATTGAGTGAGGACCGTCTGAAACTCCACTTGAAAGACGGTCGCCGTGGGACGCACGAGCTCCAGACCGATGGAATCGAATTTCAGCGAATCCGACCCGCTGTTCACGAGTGTGACGGAATCGCCGTTCGAAGCCCATTCATAGACCGTGTCCTTCGAGAAAGCCCAAGTGCGAACCTGCGCTTGCGCGGAAAAGGCGCCCGTCAGAATGACGAGCGCGAGGAAATGTTTGCCGAAGTTTTTCATGAGGGCTCCTTGGTTAATCCGCGTGATCCTTCACCCAGGTCCAGGCGACGGTGTAGTAAAACAGGTCCGGACCTCCGTCGGACTTTCGGTACGTTCCGGGATGGACCCAGATGTAGTAGTCCTGTCCCGGCGTCAGCGCCCCGTTGTCGATGTCGACGATCTCCACGTTGGATTCCCAGGTGTCGCTACCCACCCAACCGTTGTCGTCGTTCACGTAAAGGCCCAAGTCCGAGATTTCGTTTTCGGCCGTCGACAGGCTCGGCGAACTCGTCCAGGTCAAAACCACGCGCAAGTGTTTTCCCGAAGGGATCGTTTGCGGAACCTGGTATTTGTAATAGCGCTCTATGAAACCGCCCTGATCGAAATAAGCGCTGTCGAGGTAGTCGGAAACCAATCCGGTCTGGACCGGATCTCCGTAAGGGAACAACTCGGTGTATTGCGCGTTTGCGGCGAATTCAACCGCGCGCGCTCCGGATACGGTCCCGGCGCCATCGCGAGAATCCTGGACGGACGGGTTCCAATACCCGCTGTCCACGTTCTCGGCGGTCACCAGCAGGGCCGCCCGGGTTTCCACGGCCTTGACCGGTATGTTGTACCCGCCCCTCGCCGACCGGACATTCGCGGCCAAGGCCGCCGTCACAGGAGCGCTGAAGCTGGTTCCTCCGCCTGGGCACCAGTATTTACCCAGGTAGCCGCCCGTTACCAAGATATACTCATCACAAATCCCCCAACCCGGGAATGGCGTATGGCCGGGCGCAATCAAGGAGGGCATCTCCCGGTCAGCCGAGGAACCATAACGAGCCGCGGGATTTTTACTCCTTGAATTAGGCACGACTACAGGCCCGGCCCCGCCGTCATACAGATAATCGACGATGTAATGAGAGTTTTCGTAATGCTGGACGTTTCCCACGATGAGGGCGTTGTAGGTTTGGGCTAAAGGCACGTGTTCATGGCCGTCGTTCCCCGCCGCGAATGAAAAGACGGGATATGGATAGACGTAGGCGAAATTGTCGACGAAGCGGGAATCCGGGTAGATGGTCGAATTCCAGGTTCCTACATAACTGGTGCTGATCGAGGTCATTTCGTAATTCGTAATGCTGTCGTCTACGTCACTAAAATATCCACCCGAGGCGTAGGGAGAGAGATGATGGTGGTCGCTTCCAGGGGCGCCCCTCGCCATAACCAGGTAGGTCGCTTCGGAATGCGCGGCCTCGGCCGGATCCCAGCCGACGAAATTCTCAAGCCTATAGCTTATGGGCTTTAATCCGACGGGAAGACTGTCGACAAACGCGGGCCGCAAGCCTCTTTCCAGGGTAGCAGCGTTCATTCCAGTATAAAAGGCCATGTCCCCGGCCGGGTTGTAGGCCGAGGCGAGCAGGTCCTCGAGAACCGGCGGGTTGCCAGGGATCGAAGCCGTCTTCGATGGTATCCTCCGGGATACCGATACCACACCGGCCGCATGCGCCAGCGAGCGTATCTGCCCGCGCGTGGCCTTTACATGCATCACGCGACCGGTTTCGGCCTTCTCCGGCCCGGTTCGCCGCAGGCCGTGCTGACGCAAAAGTGACTCCCCGTTCACCCGGGTTTTCGCGCTCGTCCATGCCCGGGCATTCGCCTTCATCCCCTCCGGCGTCGCCTTCATCCCGTTGAGGTACCCCGGGCTCTCGATCGCCAGCTCGATCGAGACCTCCACCTCCTCCCCTTCCTTCATCGCATCGACCTGCCGCGAAAACTCCGGCGATAGGGCGCCGTACTTGCGGCGCACGGCCTCGCGCTCCGCCCTCTCCAGGGCCACCAAATCCTGGCCGCTCCGAATGCGCGGCGAGTTGGAGGTCACCGCCATGCGTGATCCCTCAGGCATCCGGAAATTCTTCGGGACCTTGAAAGGACGGCCGGCCTCCTGGACGCTGGCGCTCAGCGTCGGCAGCCCATGCTTCCGCCGGATCTGCTCCATGCGCTTTTGATATTCGCCCCCTTGCGTGAACCGGCCCCGCAGGTCGCGGTTCGCGAGCGGAGCGGAGGTCTTTTCGGGGGAGACGGAGGGCGAGGGCGAAGCCTCGACCGCGGCGGACTTCGGCAGGGACCCCTTCGGCGAAAGGATCACTTTCTTCACCAGGAAAACCTCGCCGGGATGCGTTTCGGGAAACCGAAACTCCGTCTGGTTCAACACGGTGGTATCGGATTGTGAAAATCCCACGGCACCCCATCCCGCCATTAAAACGAACGCTTTTATCAGAATATACTGCTTTGTCATGGCATTCTCCTGAATTAATTGTGTTTTTCCATTGTAATGAAATTGCGCCTGGATATTTGCGTCTTTTTTGTCCACTCGTTGTCGATTGACATTAAGTTTCACTTAATTTCACCAATTTTTATCGATTTAAAGCGTTTTCAAACAGTCATCGTTACTATTTGTTACATTGTCAAATGACCAAACCATCCTCCGCTCAGTAGTTGGTTCGCCAAGGCGACTGATAAATTTGATAGTTCGCCTCACCGAACAACCTCCGAGTCCGTTCCGCGTCCCTGTGAACGTCCCGCGTCTAAAGCCTGCGCACGCCCGCCCGCCGCGAATGCGGGGGCAAGCGCGCCCCGCCGCTACGCTATCTTTACCGCATGCGCATCTTCATCGACGAGAATATCCCCCAGGGCCCCGAAGTGTTTTCTGCCTACGGCGAGGTCACGACCTTTCCGGGACGCACCCTCTCCCGCGAACACCTGGACGACGCGGACGTCCTGCTCGTGCGTTCGATCACCCGGGTGAACGCCGATTTGCTGGAAGGCACCCCGGTTCGCTTCGTGGGAACGGCCACCATCGGGGTCGACCATGTCGACCAGGATTACCTGCGGGCGAAGGGGATCGGGTTCTCCGCCGCTCCCGGCTGCAACGCCCGGTCCGTGGCCGAGTATTTCGTCGCGGCCCTGCTGCACCTCAAGGTCCACCACGGCGTCTCGCTGCAGGGCCGCACGGTGGGCGTGGTGGGCTACGGCAACGTGGGCAAGCAGGTCGCGGCGATCGCGCCGGCGCTGGGCCTCAAGGTGCTGCTCTGCGACCCTCCCCTGGCGGACGCCCTCGCCGGCGCTCGCGCCGCGAGTCCGTCCTCCCCGCATCCCGAAGGCCCCTTTCTCCCGCTGGAGGAGCTGGTGCGGCAAAGCGACATCGTGACGATGCACACGCCGCTGACCCGCTCCGGAGCGCACCCCACGTTGAGGATGCTGAACCGCGGGATTTTCGCCGCGGTGGAACGGCCCAAGGTTTTCATGAACATGGGCCGGGGCGAGGCGATGGACGAGGCGGCTTTGCTCGAGGCCCTCGGCCAGGGAAAAATCATGCACCTGGTGCTGGACGTTTTCCCCGGGGAACCGAACGTCAATCCCGAGCTGGCCCGCAAGGCACGCCTGATTTCGCCCCACATCGCGGGCTATTCGATCCAGGGAAAGCTGGGCGGCACGGGCCAAATCCTCTCGGCCTTTCTCCGGCACTTCGGCCTGGAGGCGAAGACCGCGGTGAAAATGCCCGCGCCAGCCGATCCGGTGATCCGGTGGGCGGGCGCCGGCCGCAACGTCGAAGAGGACCTGGCCCGCTGCGTCCGGCGGTCCTATGACATCACGCGCGACGACGCGGACCTGCGCGCGTGGGTGGGCAACCCCGATTTCGCGAAACACTTCGACGCCCTGAGGAAGCGCTACCCCGTGCGCCACGAGTTCGGGGATTATGAGGTGGCCGGGATTCCGGAAAATCGGACGGATTTGAAGGAGCGGTTGCGGGCGTTGGGTTTCAAGATCGGGTAAGAGAGTTGTTGGTACTTGGTTGTTGGTTGTTAGTTGAGCACAGAACTTGCGAAACCGACCTGAAAGTGCGCTTTTTTTGCCTTTTCCAACAACCGACAACCAACAACTAACAACGATTCCTCCTTCCGGATGGCCGAAATTCAAGGTCGGGAGCGATGCGCGGCCATTCCGCCCCCGGAAAGCCCCCTTATCTCGTTTATTTCGTTTGATTTATACCAGAATCGCCGGGGTTTTCTAAATTCCGGCCCCTCACTTCCATAAACCAAGCGCGTCCAGCAAACCCGGCGCGCGGATCATTCCAAGGAGTCCGGTCATGGCGAAAGCCGAGAAATACGTTTACCTGTTCGGCGGCAAGAAAACCGACGGCAATTCGTCGATGAAGAACCTGCTCGGCGGCAAGGGCGCCAACCTGGCCGAGATGGCTTCGATCGGCCTGCCCGTGCCCGCGGGCTTCACGCTGACGACCGAAGTCTGCACGTATTACTACGCCAACAAGCGCACGTACCCGGCCGCGTTGCAGAAGCAGATCGAGGAGGGCGTCCGCCACCTCGAGACGACCATGGGCCGCAAGTTCGGCGACAAGAACAAGCAGCCGCTGCTGGTGGCCGTGCGCTCCGGCGCGCGCGACTCCATGCCCGGCATGATGGACACGATCCTGAACCTCGGCCTGAACGACGACACCGTCGGGGCGCTCGTCAAGGCGACCGGCAACGAGCGCTTCGCCTGGGATTGCTACCGCCGCTTCGTGCAGATGTACGGCGACGTGGTGCTCGGCGTGCAGAAGGCCCCCGGCGAAGACCACGAACCGTTCGAGGTCGCGATCGAGGGCATCAAGAAGGAGCGCCACGGCGACGCCCACGCGGAGGACACCATCCTCACCGCCGCCGACCTGAAGGAGCTCGTCGCCCGCTTCAAGAAGCTGGTGAAGGAGCGCACCGGCAAGAACTTCCCCGCGGACCCGTGGGAACAGCTGAAGGGCGCGATCGGCGCCGTGTTCTCCTCGTGGATGAACGACCGCGCGATCGTGTACCGCCGCAAGTACAACATCCCGGCCGAATGGGGCACGGCGGTGAACGTGCAGGCCATGGTGTTCGGCAACACCGGCGAGGAGTCCGGTTCGGGCGTGGCCTTCACGCGCGACCCCGCGACCGGCGAGAAGATTTTCTACGGCGAGTTCCTGATGAACGCCCAGGGCGAGGACGTGGTGGCCGGCGTGCGCACGCCCGATCCCGTGGCCCGGCTCGCCGAGAAGCAGCCGAAGTCGTACAAGGAGCTGGAGCGCATCCGCCAGGTGCTCGAGAAGCACTTCAAGGACATGCAGGACTTCGAGTTCACCATCGAGGACAGGACCGTGTACATGCTCCAGACCCGCGCCGGCAAGCGCACGGGCGTGGCGGCGGTGCGCATCGCCGTCGAGATGGTGAAAGAAAAGCTGATCGACTGGGAAACCGCCATCACGCGCGTGCCCGCCGAGCAGCTCGACCAGGTGCTGGCGCCGATCTTCGACCGCGCCGCGGTGAAGAACGCCCCGGTCATCGCCACCGGCCTTCCGGCCGGTCCCGGCGCGGCCACCGGCAAGATCTACTTCAACGCCGAGACCGCCGTGGCGGCCGCCGAGCGCGGCGAGAAGGTCCTGCTCGTCCGCGTCGAGACCTCCCCCGAGGATCTGCGCGGCATGATCGCGGCCGAGGGCATCCTCACGGCGCGCGGCGGCGTTTCGTCCCACGCGGCCCTCGTGGCGCGCCAGATGGGCAAGGTCTGCGTGTGCGGCGCCGCGGCGCTGCACGTCGACTACGACAAGCGCACGCTGACCGTCGACGGCCGCGTGTTCAACCAGGGCGACTTCCTCTCGATCGACGGCACGGCCGGCACGGTGTACGCGGGCGAGGTCAAGACCGCCGCGTCCGAGGTGGTGCAGGGCCTGGTCGAAGGCGACGCGACGGCGCGCAAGAGCCGCACGTTCGCGAACTTCGACCAGCTGATGAAGTGGTGCGCGCAGGCGACCCGCATGACGGTGCGCACGAACGCGGACAATCCCGAGCAGACCCGCAACGCCGTGGCGTTCGGCGCGGTCGGCATCGGCCTGACCCGCACCGAGCACATGTTCTTCGAGGGCGACCGCATCGACGCCATGCGCGAGATGATCCTGGCGAACTCGCTGGAGGCCCGCAAGACCGCCCTGGCGAAGCTGCTGCCGTACCAGCGCGAGGACTTCCTCGGCATCTTCAAGGAATTGAAGGGCCTGCCGGCGACCATCCGCTTCCTGGACCCGCCGCTGCACGAGTTCCTGCCCCACAGCAAGGAACAGCAGATGGATCTGGCCCGCAAGCTGGGCATTCCGGTCGAAAAGATCATCAACCGCGTGCACGAGCTGCACGAGTTCAACCCCATGCTCGGCTTCCGCGGCTGCCGCCTCGGCATCCGCTTCCCGGAAATCACCGAGATGCAGGCCCGCGCCGTGTTCGAGGCCGCCGCCCTGGCCCAGAAGGCCGGCGTCAAGGCCAAGCCCGAGGTGATGATCCCGCTGGTCGGCTTCAAGAAGGAGCTCGACTTGCAGGTGGCCATCGTGCATGAGACGGCGAAGGCCGTGCAGGCGGAGCAGAAGGTCAAGCTGACCTACCAGGTCGGCACGATGATCGAGGTTCCCCGCGGCGCGCTGACGGCCGACGAGATCGCCCAGACCGCCGAGTTCTTCAGCTTCGGCACGAACGACCTGACCCAGACGACGCTCGGCATGAGCCGCGACGACTCGGGTTCGTTCCTCGGCGCCTACGCGGAGCTGGACATCGTGAAGAACAACCCGTTCGCGAGCATCGACGAGACCGGCGTGGGCCAGCTCATGAAGATCGCGATCGAGAAGGGCCGCGCCACGCGTCCCGACATCAAGCTCGGCATTTGCGGCGAGCACGGCGGGGATCCGGCGTCGGTGAAGTTCTGCCACAAGGCGGGCCTGGCCTACGTGAGCTGCTCCCCCTTCCGCGTGCCGATCGCCCGCCTCGCGGCGGCGCAGGCCGCGCTGGAAGAAAAGAACGCGGCCAAGGGCGCGAAGAAAGTGGCCGTGAAGGTTAAGGCTTCGAAGGCTTCCAAGCCCGCGAAGAAGACGGTCAAGAAGGCCAAGAAGCGCTAAGCGCGGTTCGGGGTTTTCGAAAGGCCGGGGTCGAAAGACCTCGGCCTTTTTTGTCTAGGGCGAAACCGAAAGCGAGGGCCCGACGGTCGTGGGCTTGGTGACCTGAACGGTCAGCGGCGTCAAGGCGGCGGAATACGTCCAGGGCAACAGGAAGCTCGCGGACAACCACGATGAATTCAGCTCCATGTTCTCGCGCCGGATCAGGACCCCGGGTTCCGGCGCGACGGGAGCCAGGCTTCCGATGAAGTACAGGCTCATCCCCACCGCCCCGGCGCGCGCATGCTCCCCGCGAACCTGGTATTGCCGTCCGGGCAGGTAACCTCCGGCCAGGGTGGAATCGAACAAGGTGTCGCCTGCCACCGCCATCACGATCCGGGTGACGAGCACCTTGGCGTCGTTGGATTGTCCCTGAGCGGCGGCGCTGTCGGGGAGCGTGAAACCCACGGAGTAGGCCAGGTAACGGCGCGCCAAGGCCAGGCTCACGGAGCGCTGTTCGTCCGCCCGGAGGTTTTCCGCCCTGAGCGAGTCCGCGTGCATCGGCGCGCCGACGGCGTCGCGCGTGTGCACGGTCACGGTCCAATTCCGGTGAGGCGCGACGAAGTAACCCTTGGCGACGCTTTGAGCCTGCGCCGAAGCCTGGAACCCCGAAGATCCCGGGCGGATCGTATCGCGAATCACCGCGTCGGTGGGGATGTCGGAGTGAAGCGTCACGATCAGGCGCGACGTGACATACGGGGCCGAGGCTTCCAGGGTGAGCGCGACGTTGAGCCGCGCCACGCCTGCTATCGTGCCGGGGTCGACGGCTTCCGGAGGCAAAGTGTCCGGGGGATTCGGGATCGTCAAGGAATCCGGCGAGTTCGGGGACGTGCCGGGCAGCGTGTCCGAAGGCCCGCCGGAATCCGGAACGATGGATAAACGCAAGGTGGCGGTATCCCGCCCGCCCGGGCCGAGGGCGATCACCCTGTAGGACGCGGCCCCGCGCGATGCTTCCGGCAGGCCCGATATCTCGCCCGTGACCGCGTCCAGGCTAAGGCCCGCCGGCAGCGCGCTCAGAAGCGCGTAGGAAGCCACCGCGCCGCCCAGGGAGAAAACGGGGTGAGAGGCGTGGGTCGAAACCGTGTCGACTCGAGGGGACTCGTATTCGATCCAGGGCGGCGCCGAGGGGGAATGCTCGACGGGAAGGACGCACAGACGGACGAAGACCGTATCGACGCCGCTCGGGCCTTGGGCGATCACGGTGTGGCGCACGGGCCCCTTGGGGGCGGTGGGAGTCCCGGAGATCCGACCGGTTTCCGCGTTCAGAACAAGCCCGGGCGGAAGCTCCGGGCTTACCGTGTAAAACCCCGCGAAGGCTCCCGTGGAAACCGGATCATGCAGGGCGGCCCGGCCCACCGTATCGCAGGAGAGGGCGCAGGAGAGGGCGGTGTAGGCTATCTCGGGAGGAACGGACCCGATCTGGTGCGGAGGCTCCCCCAGGGAGCAGCCGCCCAGGAGCGCGCTGAGAAACACGCCGGGAAGCGCGAGACGGGCGGGAAAACCCGCGGCTTGCAAATCACGCGCTTCCATTTCACAGGAATGTAGCGTCTTTGGCAAAGACCCGCGCGGGCCGGTTGCCCGGCTGCCCTTCCGTGGGCGGTACTCTTCGGCGGCTCAGCGCTTGGGAAGCGGCCCTCCCGGCCCGAAATCATCCGCGGCGATCACGGAATTCACCTTAGAGATCGAAACAGATGGCATAGGGGCGATTACAATCGGGGATCCGGAACCGGAGTTCGGGTCGCTGGGAGATCCCGGACCCATCCAGACCAGACTGACTTGATCGGACGACCCACAGGCCGCGCAGCCCGTGGTCAGGGTTCCCGCGAACAGGGGAAGCGACGAGGACCAGCCCGGGAGGTCCCCGTAAACCTCCACCTTCCAGGCGCGCGCGCCGGGCCGGACGTAATCGTATTCCATCGCATGAGTGGTCGGCGCGGAAGCGAAGTAGCCGGCGCTTTTGATCGTGTCGCGAACCGGGACGCCGTCCAGAAGCACGCGGACCCGATGGACTCTCAGGGATTCCTTGAAGAGACTCCCGGCGATGCCGAGGCTGTCGGGAAGGCTGATCTTCACGTTCCAGGTATGGTAGCGTCTCGCCAGATTAACGTTGACCACGCGCGCCTCGCCCGCCAACAAGGACAAGCTCACGATCGAGTCGAAATGGCGCACGCTGTCGAGCGCGTCCAAGGTCTTCACGGTTAGCCCCCAGTGCCGCAGGGGCTTAAGCGCATAGTGTTTCGAGAAGGCTTGCGAGCCGGAGGCGGTAAACCCGGCTGTTCCTGGAAGGATCGTATCCCGCACGACGGCATCGGTGGAAACATTGGAAGTCCACGTGACCACCATTTTTTTCAGGCTTGTGGCGGACCCTTTGTTTTCCAGCTGGACCCCGAGATAAATTCCGGCTACGGGAAGCGGTTCGGGCGCCTCGCCTGTTCGCCAGGTCACGACGATAGCGAGCGCGGCCGTATCCTTGCCGCCCGGGCCCGTGGCGACGATGTGATACGGATAGGCGATGGATTGATACCCGGTGGGCGGCCAGATCATGTCGGCGCGTTTGGCCGC
>JAJNBB010000059.1 GCA_021155885.1 Fibrobacteria bacterium
CCGGCCGTTGTTGGACGCGCCCGTCCAGGCCAGCTGTCCGTTCTGGTCGAAGGCGCTGGAGAAGACGGTGCGTCCCCACATGTCGACCAGGCTCAGCACCGCCTTGTCGGTCGGGGCCGCGCCGACGATGCGGAACATCACCCCGTTGGCCGAGGACTTGACATTCAGGCCCAGGCCGGCGGCGCGGGCGCTGGCGTACTTGCCCTGCAGGCCGGTCGGCGGGTTGAAGGTCGCGAAGTTGGGAGAAGACTTCTGGTTGGCGTATTCCAAGGTGATCCAGTCGGCCGAGCGGACCACGCTGGAAACCCGGACCTCGTCCAGCAAACCCTGGAAGTAGCGGGTAACGACACCGTTGCTGGCCAGATAGGCCGTGGTCATGGCGCCGATGTTCACGGGACGCGTGGTGGTGCGGCTGGTGGTCAGGTTGGTCGGCGTCTCTGCGCGCGTCGCCATGAAGGCGCCGTTGACCCAGAGCGATTCGGCCACCGGCGAATTCACCGGGGCGCCGCGGTAGATGCCCACGATGTGGTTCCACTTGTTCACGCCGGAATCGGCCGGGACCCCGGCGGCCTGGGAGGTGGTCTGCATCCAGGTCGCCTGGCCGTTGTTGATCTTGGTGGTGATTTCCCAGTACTTGGGGGTGGATGCGTTGTAGATCGCGAGCGTCCACTGGTCGTCGCCCTTTTCGATCAGCTTGTGGCCGTCGCCGCCCGTGCTGATGGCCGACGGGTTCGCCCAGACCGACAGGGTGTAGTTCTGCTCGAGGGTGAAGTCCAGGGGGCCGACCACGGAGTTCTGCACCTGGAAGAACTGGTTGGTGCCGTTGAACTTGCGGGCCTTGCCCACCGTGCCGGTGGTGTCGCCCGGGGCCGCCTGCGCCGCCGCCACGAAGCCGTTGGCCGTGGCGTCGATCTCGTTGCCCGCGCCGGCGTTCATGTGCCACACGGCGGCGAAGCCGTTGGCGACCGAGAACACCGAGGAACCGCTCGAGCGGCTGACGGACCCCGACTTACCCCAGTGCATGCGGATGTTCTGCGTCGCGTTGTTGCTCTTGATCGTGTCGACGAGAACCCAGATGGTCGCGGCCTTCGCGCTGTCCCACTGCTCGATCTCGTAAGGGAGGGCCGTGGCGTCGTCCGCCTTCGTGAAGCGAAGGTCGGCGGCGCCCGCCAGCACCTGGCGGAAGAGGGTGTCATTGGCCGGAATGCGCACGGCCACGGGGAAGTTGACGACGTTCGCGCTGATCTTGGGACCGACGAAGCCGACGCCCGTGTTCAGGTAGATGGTGCGATGGTTCGTCCAGGTCGAGTACGTCTCGGAGTTCGCCACGACGGCGATCTGGATCGTGCGCGCCGACGTATCGGTGGCGTTCATGGCCCTGATGGTGAAGGCCGCGGCGGCGGCGGCGGCCGTCGGGGTGCCCGAGATCACGCCGGTCAGGGTGTCGATTTTCAGGCCGGCCGGGAGGGCGGCGGAAATGGAGAACTTGGTCGCGGGACGGCCGGCATTCAGCATCGGGGAGTTCGTGACCGGCAGGCCGACGGTATAGGTGGCGTTTTCATTGCTGTACTTCTGGAGCACCAAGGGGCCGAGGGTCACGGTGATGCGCACCGTGCGCGTCAGGCTGTCGCCGGCGGCGAAATGCCCCCAGGCGCGGATCGTGCGATTGGCCGCGGCAAAGGCGCCCTGGGGGGTGCCTTCGATGGCCCCCGTGAGTTTATTCAAGGAAAGCCCGGGCGGCAGGATTTGGTTGGCGGCTGTTCCCACCACCTTGAAGCTGTCGACCGGCCCGCCCACGACGAGCGGGTAGACGCTGACAGGTGCGGCCGAAGCGAGGATGAGGGTGTCCGCCGCCTTGGCGGAGTCCACGTAGGCGAGCTTGGTGATCGCGGCCGGCACGAAGGCCTGCGCGGTTCCCAGCGCGACGGCGCTGGCGCCGGGCTTCTGGGTTTCATAGGCGAGCTTCACCCAGTTGGAGTCGCGCTCCACGCCGTGGATGGCGACTTCGTCCATGAAGCCATGCCAGGGACGCGGCTGGGTGCTGATCGTGCTGGGGGGGGTCGCGCCGCTTCCGCTACCCTGCGGGTTGACGCCGAGGAACAGGTCATAGGTTTGCACCTGGGCCGGCGTGCCGATCGCGAGGGCGGTGTCGCGATGCTTCACGCCATTGACGTAAAAGCGGCCGGTCGCATTGGTGGAGTTCGCGCCGCCGGACCAGGTGCCGGTAACGTGGACCCACGAGCCGGTATCGGGAACGACCTTGTCGTCGATGATTTCGCGCCAGCCATTGTTCGGGGAAAACACCGTCATTTCCCAACGCTTGTTGGTGGCCGGGTTGGCGTAGGTCTGAAGGCAGTACTGACGGTCGCCCTTGTTGAGGATGGAGTTTCCATAGCCGTTCGTCGCCGCGGAGAAACCCTTCGCATACACCCACGCCGAAAGGGTGAGCGGGGAATTGGAGCCGATGTTCACGGCCGCGTTGCCGGCCGTGTTGGGAGCCGTGAAGTACTGGCGCGTCGCGGCCGCGCTGTCGAACCCGCGCGCTCCGCCGATGGCGCCCGCGACGCTGGCCGGGGATCCCACCGCGGTCATGGCGATGCCGTTGGCCGTCGCGTCGCTTTCGTTCGCGGTGCCGTTCAAATGCCATACGGCGCGGAAGCCGTTGTCCGCGTCGAACACGGACGCGCCGGAGGAGGCGGCGGTTTGCCCGGCCTTGCCCCAGTACATGCGGATCTTGGTGGAGCTGTTGCCGCGGACCACGGGAACCTTGACCCAGAACTCCGCCGCCGAGGCGCTCCAGCGCTCGACCTGGAAGCTCAGGGGGGTCGAGCCCGTGGAATCGGTGAAGCGGACGTCGGCGCCGTTGGCGGTCAGCGAACCCGTGAGCACGTTGGCCCCGGTGGCCGCGCTGGCGTTGGTCAGGCGGACCAGCAGGGGGAAGTTGTTCACCGGAGCGGCCACGTTCGCGCCGCCGCTGGCGGTGTTCACCGTGATGTCGCGGTAATTGCTCCAACTATCATAGGGCCCCGCGAAGGCCGCCCCCGCCAAAGTCAAAAGTGCCAGACCTAGATGCTTCATGATTCCACTCCCGTTTGTCTGTGTGCGCCGGTTTTTGAAAAAGACCGAAAGGACCGATAAGGGATATATAACGCGGGTTTTTATAACCCGCTGGCCTAATTCGGAGCAATCCTTATATTTTTTGAAAGTTTGGTACTAAACAAACATCTACCGCCGCTATCCCACCAGTTTCCGACAAAAAACAAGGATTTAAAGGCGTTCAAAAGCGTCTAAACAGAAACAAAAATGGTATAAAATCAATATTCTCCGATTGGAACCTACAGGGCGCCTTTCGGATGCCGAAAAAAAAGAATGCCCGCGCGGACTATTCCGTGTGGAATTTTTCGAACCGCAGTCCGGGATAGTTCTTCTCCACCGTCTGCAGGCGGAACTCGTTCGGGCACAGGTAGACGAGGTTGCCCTTCTTGTCGGTCGCCAGATCGAAGGAATGCTCGCCGCGGAACGCGGCGATCTCGCGCTCGTCTCCCGCGAGCCAGCGCGCCTGGTAAATCGACGCGCCCTCGAAGCGGCAGCGCGCCCCGTATTCCTCTTCCAGCCGGAACTTGAGAACCTCGAACTGGAGCACCCCCACCACGCCCAGCACCGGGATCGGTCCGTTGATCGGGTAGAACAACTGCGTCGCGCCCTCCTCCGAAAGCTGCCGGAGCCCCTGCTGCAGCTGTTTGCTGCGCAGCGGGTCCTCGAGATAGACCTTGGAGAAATGTTCCGGAGCGAAGTCGGGAATGCCTTGGAAGGCCAGCGCCTCCGACTCGGAAAGCGTGTCGCTGATGTTGTACAAGCCCGGATCGTGGATGCCGATGATGTCGCCCGCGTAGGCTTCCTCGAGGACGGCGCGGTCGTTCGCCATCATGGCGGTGGGCGCGGCCAGGCGCACCTGGCGCCCCGTGCGCACGTGCGTCACGCGCTCGCCGCGCAGGAACTTGCCCGAGCAGATGCGCACGAAGGCGATGCGGTCGCGGTGCTTGGGATCGGTGTTGGCCTGGATCTTGAAGACGAAGCCGGTGAAGCGCGGCTCCACGGCCTGCACCGTGCGCTCCTTCGCCTCGCGCGGCATGGGCGACGGCGCCACGTCCACGAAGTTGTCGAGCAAATGCTTGACCCCGAAGTTCGCGATGCCCGACCCGAAGAACACCGGGGCCTGCTCCCCGCGCAGGTATTTTTCGCGGTCGAAGGGGTCCATCGCGCCCATCGCCAGCTCGGCCTGCTCGCGGAACTCCGCCAGGTACTTGGCGTCGAACCATTCGTCGAGCTTCGGGTCGTCGATGCCCGTCACCTTGCGGATCTCCCCCTCCCCGGTGTCGGAGTCGGGCTGGAAGAGGTGAACGCTGTCGTCGATGAAGGAATACACGCCCTGGAAAGCCTTGCCGTTGCCGATGGGCAGGGTGCGCGGCGCGCATTTCACGCCGAGCACGTGCTCGACCTGGTCCATGAGCTCGATGGGCGTGAGCGCGTCGCGGTCCATCTTGTTCATGAACACCGTGATGGGAGTCTTGCGCAGGCGGCACACTTCCATCAGCTTCAGGGTCTGGGTCTCGACGCCCTTGGCCGAGTCCATGAGCACCAGCGCCGAGTCGACCGCGGTGAGCGCGCGGTAGGTGTCCTCGCTGAAGTCCTGGTGGCCGGGGGTGTCGACGAGGTTGATTTGGCAGCCGCCGTACGGAAAGGACAGCACCGAGGACGACACCGAAATGCCGCGCTGCTGCTCGATCTTCATCCAGTCGGAGGTCGTGAACTTCTTGCCCGATTTCGCGCGCACATGGCCCGCCTCGCGGATGGCTCCGCCGTACCACAGGAACTTTTCCGTGATCGTGGTCTTGCCCGCGTCGGGGTGGCTGACGATCGCGAACGTGCGGCGCCGGAGGATTTCTTCTTCAAGGGTCATGGGGAACGGGAAAGGTAGGAATTTCCCCCGTCATCCCCGCGCAGGCGGGGATCCACGCATCGATGGGTACACCGCAAAGGATGGGCGCCCGGGTGACGCGGCCGCAGGGTCGCCGGCGCTTCAACCTTGTCCTTCGGTGCCTCCCGCCATCCTCACTCCGGCGCGTACGCGCTGTATATGCCCATGTCGGTGCCGTTCACGCCGCTGCCCCGGGCCGCAGAACCCGGTTTGAGGTGGTAATCCTCGTTGCCCTTCACCAGGCTGTTGAATTGCGGATCCGCGTTGACCGAGTCGGTCGGGAACAGGAAGAAATCGTTTCCGTACCCGGGTGACTGGCAGTTCTGCACGGTAAAATCCCGTCCGTTCTGGTAGAACAGGCTGGAATGCACCGTGGTCTCCGACAACACCGCCGGCGGCGAGGAAGTCTGGCAGTAATACCGGTTGAAGGCGATCAGGTTGCGCAGGAAAATGTTGTTGCGGAAATCGGATCTGCCGCGGTACACGACGACCGCGCGGTCCTCGATGTCATGGAAGACGTTGTTCACGAGGAGCACGCTGTCCGCCGCGCCGACCGCGATGTACAGGCCGACCTCGGAATAGCGGAAGACGCTATTGCGGATCTTCATTTTCGTGCTCGCCAGCGAAATGCCGTAGGTCGCCGCGCCCTCGATCACCGTGCGGGAAATCGTCCCGAACGCGCGGGTCCCCAGATCCAGGCCCTGCCAGCCCGCGCCGTTCCCGGCGCGGAAGGTTATCAGGGACTCGGGAGTGCCCAGGGCGAACAGGCCGCCCTCGACGAGGAAGGTGCGGTACTCCGCGAGGACGATCTGCGTTCCCGGCAGGATGTTCAGGGTCGACCCTTCGGGGATGTACGAGGCTCCCTGCAGGATGTAGGTCTTCCCGGGTCCCCAGGTTCCGCTGACGGGGCCGCTGTTGACGCGCACGGTGTCGGAGCGGTGGATCTGCAGCCTCACGGTATCCAGATCCAAAGTGTCGCCCGCCCGCACTTCCACCTCCAGGATCTTGACGTCGTAAGCGTCGAGGGTCGGATCGAAGACGATCTGGTAGCGGCCCTCGGGAAGGCCGGGGAAGTTGAACGCGCCGCCGGGACTGGGCTTGGTGATCTGGCGCGTTCCGGGGATGTACAAGGTCACGCGCACCTGATTGAGGGAATTCTCCGTGGGCATGTAGGACACCCCGCGGACGAAGCCCAGCGGCTTCAGCGTGTCGCGCGGCACGTCGACGCCCTTGCCGGACACCGCCACCGAATCGATGAACACGCCGGCGCCGTCCTTGCGGCCCTCGATGTTGAACACCCCGGCGTAGGGAACGCTGAGCACATAGTCGCCGTTCGCGTCCGTGACCGCCGTTCCCGCCCATTGTTTTCCCGTTGAAAGCGAGGGCACGTAATCCACGGCGTACAACTGGAGGGTCGCGCCCGGCACCGGGTTCCCCTGGGGGTCCACCAGCTGCCCGCGGATTCCATTGGGGATTTCGGTTCCCCCATCGTTGAAGATGCAACCGCCCAGCAGCAGCGCCGCGAGGAAAACCCGCGTCCGGACGCCGGCGCGCTCAAGCACGCGTGCCTCCCACGCGCCGTGAAACGGGGAACACCTGGAACAGGCACTGGTACACGCGGTCGCTCGACTTGTAGCTGTCCGAAAGCGAAAGCAGGCGCTGCCGCAGCGCCGCGATTTCCTCGCTCGCCTTTTTGAGCCCTTCCGCCGGAAGCGTCAGCGTCAGCGCCGAATAATCCCGTTCCTCCTTGGCGAACTTCTTCAGCGCCGCGAGCGAAAGCTTCATGTAGGAGGCCATGATCTTGTCCCACTCGGGAGCCTTGGCGGACGTGTCCATCAACAGCGCGGGCCCCGCCTTCGGGGCCGCCGGCTCGACGAGCCCAAGGCGTATCAGCAGCGCCAGCGCCTCCTTGGCCTCCTTGGCGGAGATGGGCGGGTGCAGGCGCGCCGCCAGTTCATTGTAGTCCCCCTCAAAGGGGTGCATCGCCAGGAGCTCCCGCAGAACCGGGTAGTACCAGTTGTCGAAATACTTGAACCGGTCGCGCGCCACCTTTTCCCGGCTGATCCCCTTGAGCTCGAACCATTTGGCCCGCGCCGCGGCCTGCTCCTCGGGCGACTCCGCCTGCTCCAGCAGGATCAGGACCCGAAAGAATTCCCGTTCCTGGGGTTCCAGCTTGAAAATGGCCGCCAGTTGCGCCACGTGCCTGGATTTGAGCCGCTTTCTCCCCGCGAGCACGTCGGCGAACCATCCCGAGGACCGCATGCCGAGCTTTTGTGAAATGTAACGGTGGGAAAAATTCTTGTCCCAGGTCTTGCGGACGCCGTAGGCGTCCTGCAGGTAATGGGCATACCCCGCGTATTGCAGGATGTTCGGTGCGGTGATCGGCATGTACAGAAGTTAATGCGAGAAGGGCCTTCCGGAGAGGCCCGCTCCCCAAAAACCGCTCCTTTCAAGAGAGCGGTCACCCGGATTCAAACCAGGGAACGCAGCGCTCCGAACAAAAAGATCACCAGCAGCGCGATGCCCGTGATCCACCACAGGGGCTTCACGCCCCGGGGCTTCGCGGAGGAACCGAACTCCTTGTCGAAAGCCTCGGCGTAATTGAATTCGTCCTCGGGGTCGGCCGAGCCTCCCCCGGCATAACCAATATCCCGCCAGCCCGTCTCCCAGTCGGCCCCGCACTCGGGACAGGCCAGAGCCCTGGCGGGAACATCCTCGCCGCAGTTGGGGCAGACGGATGGAGGGGTGCGGTCGGCGGAGCTGTTGGCGTAGGGCATGGAAACTCCTATTGGGACTGGATGATGAGGCCGTTGCGGCCCACGGCAACGAATTGGGTGCCGGACCAAGTCACGGCAAAGAGCGGTTCCATCGTCGAAAGCCGGATCAAGGTCCACTGAACGCCGTCGGGCGAGCGCGCCGTGAGGCCATCCTCGCCCACGGCCAGAAAGTGCGTTCCCGACCATGCAATGGCACTCAACCGAACGGTCGTACCCGAGGCATGCGCGCTCCAGGTGATGCCATCGCGGGAGCGAACCGTGACGCCGTCAGCCCCCACGGCCACGAATAGCGAATCGGATGCGGTGATCCCGTGCAGGGGACTGGCGGTGCCGGAGAAACGCGGCGTCCAGGCAATGCCGTCCGGAGAGGTGACGATCGTTCCGATCCCCGTCAGCCCGCCTACGGCGACGCACAGGGACGGGCGGCAGGCGATAGCGTTCAGGTGAGAACCCGTGTTGGAAACGCGGTTGGTCCAGGTACCCGCGCCATCCAGCGAGGTCTGGATCGCTCCCCCGCCCCCCACGGCCACGAACTGGGAGCCCGACCACGCTACCGCGTAAGCCGAATTCACGCCGCGTGAAGTCCAGTTTACCCCATCGGGAGAGGTGTAAACGTTCGGGTTCACCGCTACAAACTGCGCGCCCGACCACGCCATCTTGGCGGCATCGAGGGCGGCTCCGGGAGTCCATGCCTTTCCATCCGTGGAAGTCAGGCTGACGCCGTCGCCGATCGCCGCGAACTTTGTCCCCGTCCAGGTCACGTCGGACAGCACCGCGCTGGTTGTGCTGCCGCCGCGGTTCCAGGTGATCCCATCGGCGGAAGTCAGGATCGCGCCGGCGGCGCCCGCCGCGACGAACTGCGAATCCAGGCCGGCCCAATGGACGGCCAGCAGCGAGGCCGTAGTCCCGGAGGGCCGGGAAATCCAACCCGTTCCATCCGTGGAGGTAAGGATCCGCCCGTCCTGTCCGACGGCCACGAACTGTCCGCCGTGCCAGGCCACGCCGTACAGCGAAGCGCTCGACCCGATCGATTGCGAAGCCCACGTGATCCCGTCGGTGGAAACGGTCAGGCCGCCTTGTCCCACGGCCACGAAGCGGGTACCCGACCAGGCAACGGAGTGCATATAGCTGGCCGGGCTGTAGGAGCGCGAAGTCCAGGCCACGCCATCGGGCGAGGTGAGGATCGCGCCGTTGCCGACCGCCACGAATTGCGTGCCGGACCAGGTTATGGCGAATAAGTCCGCCCCGGTTCCAGAGACCCGCTCCGTCCAGGTCACGCCGTCCGGGGATGTTTGGATTTTTCCATTGCTCCCCACGGCAACCAGGAGATTCCCGGACCAGGCCAATCCATCCGGATGGAATTGGGTTCCGAAATCGCCCGGAGTCCACGTGATCCCGTCAAACGAGGTGGTGATGGCGCTGTTCGTACCGACCGCGATGAAGCGCCCGGGCGTCGAGGAAGACCCGGGCCCGGTCCAGATCACGGTGTTGAACCACTGGTCGTGGCCGGACGGCCTCACGGCCCAGGTGACGCCATCGGCCGAGCTAAGGATACCGTTCGAGGCTCCTGCCATCACATAGCGGGAACCCGATGTGGCGATGGATTGGATGTCGAAACTGGAATTGACCATGGTCCAATGCACGCCGGCGGTCGGACCCGTCACCGTGAATTCCCCGGTCAAGGAAAACGTTTCCCCCGCGGCATGAACGCCGATCACGCGCCAATAATAATGCGACCCGTTCCCGAGGCCCGACACCGAAAAGGAAGTGTCCAGGATTCCCGAATGGCTGATGACAAGGGACTGAAACCCCGAGTCGCTCGCCATCTGCACGATGTACGAGTCGGCCCCATCCATGGGATGCCACGTCAGCACCGTATCGGTGGGAACCCCCGTGGCGCCGTCGGCAGGCGACGCGAGCACGGGTGTCTCGCGAACCTCGGGCGGATCCATCACGGGATCTTTGCCCACCCCGCAGCCCGCGAGGAAAAAGGCGAGGGTGCCCAGCGCACCGTAGCGTATTTTCATGAGCCAGAATATACCCTGAGAGGGGCTTGGTTCGTTCAATTCCAAAGGGCCCCCGCCCCGCAACTTGTTAAATTTCTTTTTCCGGTAAGAAATCCCAAAAGGCCCCGTATGATCGCCCCCAACCCGACCGCTCCCGACTGGCATCAAAAAGCCGTCCGCCCCTCCCTCGCCTACCCCCGCCGCTTCGTGCCGAACGACCTCGACCTGGGGGACTGGAGCGCCCAGAAACCCTTATGGGACGATCTGGTGACGCGCGCGCTGCCCGACGCCGCCGCGCTGGAGCGCTGGATCACGGATTGGAACGAACTGTCGGACGCCGTGGGCGAGGAGAGCGCGCGGCGCTACATCGACATGACCTGCGACACGCAGGACAAGGCGATCGAGGCGGCGTACATGCACTTCGTCGAGAAAATCGATCCCGAGCTCGCGCCCATCGGCGACGCGCTGAACCGCAAGCTGCTGGCGCACCCCGGCACGGCCCGGCTTCCCGCCAGCTTGCACAAATGGCTGGAGGCGGTGCGCACCGGCGTCGAGCTCTTTCGCGAGGAGAACATCCCGCTCTACACCGAGCTCGCGAAGCTTTCCAACGAATACCAGAAGATCACCGGCGCCCAGACCGTGGAGTGGGAAGGCAAGGCCGTGACCCTGAGCCAGCTTTCCCCCGTGCTGCAGGAACCCGACCGCGCCCGGCGCGAGCAGGCCTGGCGCCTGATCGCGGGCCGCCGCCTGCAGGACCGCGACGCGCTCGACGCGCTCTTCGACCAGATGCGCGCGCTGCGCCTGAAGATCGCCGCGAACGCGGGGCTGAGCTTCACGGAGTACACCTTCAAGGACAAGCTGCGGGATTACACGCCGGCGGATTGCTTCAGGTTTCATGACGCGGTGGAAAAAACCGCCGTGCCCGCCTACCGCGGCGCGCTCGAAGCGCATCGCCGGGCGCTGGGCCTCGACAAGCTGCGCCCCTGGGACCTCGCCTGCGATTCCCTCGGCCGCCCGCCCCTGAAGCCCTTCCAGGGCGCGCAGGAGCTCATCGCGGGAGTGGAGGCCATCTTCGCCAAACTCGACCCCGAGCTCCGCGAAATGTTCTCGGTCCTCGAGGACAACGGGCTGATGAACCTCGACAACTACGTGGGCAAGGCGCCCGGCGGGTACCAGAGCTCGCTCACCGAGGTGCGCCTCCCCTTCATCTTCATGAACGCCGTGGGCGTGAACCAGGACGTGTTCACCTTGCTCCACGAGTCGGGACACGCCTTCCACTACCTGCTGGCGCGCGACCAGGAGTCCCCCTTCAACCGCCAGTCGTGCATGGAGTTCTGCGAGGTCGCGTCGATGTCGATGGAACGGCTGGGCGCGCGCCATCTCGGCGAGTTCTACAACGCCGAGGACCACAAGCGCGCGATCCGCACCGAGGACGAGGAAGTGTTCCGCATCCTGCCCTGGGTGGCCACCGTCGACGCCTTCCAGCACTGGATCTATGCCGCCGACCACACCCCGGCGCAACGCATGGAAAAGTGGCTGGAGCTGGACGCGCGCTTCGGTCCCGACGTGGACTGGAGCGGGTTGGAGGAGTTCCGCGCCCACGGCTGGCACCGCCAGCTGCACATCTTCGAGCTTCCGTTCTACTACATCGAATACGGCATCGCCCAGCTCGGCGCATTGCAGGTATGGAAGCGTTCCCTGGAGAACCCCGCCGAGGCGCTGGCCCTGTACAAGAAGGCGCTTTCGCTCGGCGGCACGCGCGGCCTCGCCGACCTGTTCGCGGCCGCGGGCGGCCGCTTCGACCTGGGCGAGGAAACCATCCGCCCGCTGATCGAGAAGGTGCAAGAGGAATGGGCGGCGACGGTATAACACGAAGACGTAAGGGCGGCTCGCGAGCCGCCCGAACGAAGAAAAGATCCCCAGCATGACCCCACAGACAACCGCCGCCCTGGCCCACTACGACGCCCACCGCGCCGGCCACCTCGAGGCCCTGAAGTCCCTGGCGCGCATTCCCAGCGTCAGCTTCCCGGGCTACGACGCCGCGAACGTGCGCCGCTCCGCCGAAGCCACGGCGGACTGGTTCCGCCGGGCGGGCCTCGATACGGTGGAGATCTGGGAACTGCCCGGCACCTTCCCCTGCGTCTACGCCGAGTGGCTGAACGCCCCCGGGGCGCCCACGGTGCTGCTCTATGCGCACCACGACGTGCAGCCCCCGATGCGCGAGGAGCTCTGGCATTCTCCGCCGTTCGAACCCACCGAGCAGGGTGAAGGAGAAGCGCGCCGCCTTTACGGACGCGGCACGGCCGACGACAAGGCGGGCATCGCCGTGCACGCGGCGTCGATCGCGGCCTGGCTGAAAACCGCGGGCGCCCTCCCGGTCAACGTCAAGATCCTGATCGAAGGCGAGGAGGAAATCGGCAGCCCGGGCCTCACGGCTTATCTGACCCATTACAAGGACCGCCTCGCCTGCGACACCATGGTGCTCACCGACTGCGCCAACTACGACGTGGGCGTTCCAAGCCTCACCACCAGCCTGCGCGGGCTCGTGACGCTGGAGGTCACGGTGTCGGCGCTGAAATCCCCCCTGCATTCGGGCATGTGGGGCGGCCCCATCCCCGATCCGGTCGCGGGCCTCTGCAAGATCCTGGCCACCCTCACGGATGAACGGGGCCGCGCGGTGGTCCCCGGCCTGCTGGAGCAGGTCACGCCCCCGACCGCCGAGGAACTCGCCGACTTCCGGGCGCTGGGCATGACCGAAACGATTTTCCGCGAACAGTCGGGCCTGAACCCGGGCGTCGACCTCTTCGGAAAAAACGAAGAACTCCTCGTCAAGCTTTGGCGCGAGCCTTCCTTCTCCATCAACGCGCTGGAGGCGGGGCGCCGGGCCTCGGCGGGCAACGTGCTGCTAGACTCGGCCTGGGCGCGCATCGGCCTGCGCCTCGTTCCCGACATGGATCCCGTGCTGTGCACGCGGCTCGTCACCGAGCACCTGCGCGCCCGCTGCCCCTGGGGCCTGGAGATCACGATCGTCGCGGACCAGGGCGCCAAGCCCTGGAAGACGCGGCCCGATCATCCCGTGTTCGACATCGCCAAAAAAAGCCTCGGCGCCGGCTACGGCCGCCAGGCCGTGTGCATCGGCTGCGGCGGCACCATTCCCTTCGTCGACCAGTTCACCGGCGTGCTCGGCGACGTGCCCGCCCTGCTGGTCGGCATCGAGGATCCCTACACGAACGCGCACTCTGAAAACGAATCCCTGCACCTCGGGGACTTCGACAAGGCCGTGCGCTCGCAGATCCACTTCTTCGCGGATTTGGCGGAAGGTTGGACAGAGGACGGGGGACGGGGGTTATGAGACGGGGGAGAAGACAAAACGGTTCATTGAGTTTACACCCCTCCCCCGTCCCCCTACCCCCTTCCCTGTAACTCAAAACGATGCCGTCAGAAAATCCGCACCCTAGCTCTACCGGCCCCTACGACCTCGCCGTCGTCGGCGCGGGCGTGATCGGCCTCGCGACCGCCCTTGAGGAATCGCTGCGCGGCAGGCGCGTTGCGGTGATCGACGCGGGCGCGTTCGGCCTCGGCGCCTCCTGGGCGGCCGCGGGCATCCTGAACACGCGGGCCGGATTGCTGGGCAATTCGCCCTTTCGGGAATTTCATCTGCGCTCGGTCGGGGCCTACCCCGAATGGATCGCTCGCGTCGAGTCCGCCTCGGGCCGGACCGTCCCCTACTCCCGCGCCGGCGACTACCAGATATTTCCCCTCGACGACCCGGCCTCGCGCCTGGCCCTGCATGAACGCGAGGACCAGTTGTTCCGCGAAAAGGCGCACGCCTTCACCGTCCGGGACGCCTGGCCGGATTTTCTGGCGCCGCATGCGGCCCCCGGGCCCGTCCGCGTCTTCCATTATCCCGGCGAGGCCTATATCCAGAACCGCGTCCTCCTCGAGTCGCTGACCGAGGCTTTGCGCCGGGGCGGCGCGGGCCTGTTCCCCGGGGCGCGCGTCGAAAAAATCGGCCGGGAAAACGGGGTCAACGTTCTCGAAGCGGTCGCGGAGGGCCGCGGCGTCCGGATCCTCGCCGATCAGGTCCTCATCGCCGCGGGCACCGGGTGCAACGAAATCCTGGGCCTGCTCGGGCTTTCGCTTCCGCTCTCCCCCGTCAAGGGCCAGCTCGCGATGCTGCCGCGTTTCTACTCCCAAGATACCATGGTGCACGGGGTCGAAAAGTTTTACCTGATCCCGCGCGGCGACCACCTGATCGCAGGCGCGACGACCGAGCGCGGCGTCGACGACACGGAGTTCAATGCGCTCGGCGATGCCTACCTCACGGCTCAGCTCCGGCGTTTCTTCCCGCGCGTGAAACCGGATTGGGTGGAAACCTGGAGCGGCCTGCGCCCCCGCTGCGCGGACCGGCTTCCGGTGATGGGGTGGGTGGACGAGGCGGCCGGCATCGCGATCTCGACGGGCCACTACAAAAGCGGGATCAGCCTGGCGCCGCTTTCGGCGCGGTGCCTGTCGGCCTTGTTGCACGGGGAAAAACCGCCGGCCTCGCTGGCGCCCTTCGATCCCTGGCGCGCCGGCGCGCTGCAATCGGCCGCGGCCTGACGCGGCGGAAGTTCTACCGCGAAATCACCAGCACCTGCTTGCGGGAAGTCCGGCGGCCGCCCTGGGGCGAGCCGTCTGCTTCTCCCCACGTCGCGGTCACCTGGTAGAAGTACACCCCGTTCGCCAGCTGCCGCCCCCACGCGTCCTTGCCGTCCCACCGGGTCTCCCCCGACACCGCCTCGCGGAACTCCCGCACC
>JAJNBB010000060.1 GCA_021155885.1 Fibrobacteria bacterium
TGCCGATCACCGAGAGCTCGACCGTCGTGCCGGTGTTGACCGTGACGTAGTCGTAGCTGATGCTGTAGGCGGTGGAGGGCAGGAAGGTGGCCGAGCTATCGACGACCGTGACGCCGTTGACCTTCATGACCAGGCGCTTGACCGTCATCTTCTGCTTGATCGACGTCGCCAGCGTGGCGAGGCTGTCGGGGAAGTTGAAGTTGGCCTTGTACATCACGAAGCGGGGGCTGAGCGACAGGCTCTTCGAGCGGGTCTCGCCGGCGAGGAGGTTCACGAGCGTGTCCGTCTTGGTGTGGATCACGGAGTCGCGGGCATCCAGGGTCTTGGCGGTGATGTACCAGGTGCGCAGGGCCTTGAGAACGTAGGCCGAGTCCACCGTCTGGTTGGCGGTGGAGGTGCCCACGAAGCCCTGGTTCACGCCGGCGCGAATGGTATCGCGGATCGTGTCGCTCGCCGTGGGGTTGTTGGAGTTCGAGACCATGGTGATGATCAGTTTGCTCAGGGTGATCGTCGAGCCCTTGCTCAGGCCGGCCTTGGCGGCCGCGTTCACGTCGCCCGTGCCGACCGAAACCGACAGGGTGGCGTACTGGTCATCCGTGCCCTGGATGTCGTTGCCCATGCAGCCGACGAAAAGAGAGGTGCTCAGGGCGAGAAGACCGAAAGTCAGAGTTTTGAAGGATTTGTTGGCCACGTTTAACTCCTTGCGAGAAACTGGTTTTCCGAGGTTACCCGGGGTGTATGCCAAGGAATAGAGCGAGGATCGTGCCAACCTAGGGGATAGAGGGAAATCCTTGAAATTTGCGTGATTTTTGGCTTAATACAACGAAAATTCAGGATTCTGAAGACCCATGGGGAATAGCGGCCAAAATGCTTGAAAACAGCCTCCGTCTTTCGCCATTTTGACATGGGCCGAAGGCGCCTGCTTGCCTTTTTGGCACGGGCCGTAAAGGTCTGTTACGGAAATTTGGGCACAAAAAAAGGGCCGAAGCCCTTTTTTTGTGCGATACATGCTGATTTTATTGCTTGTTCTTCGGCAGCGGGTTCTCGGGGAGAATCGGGTTGATCTCGACGATTCCAACCTTGCCGATCTCGATCGTCAGCGGCGAGATCTGCGCGCCATTGGAGGGGCCGCCGACCGTGTCGGTCGGGGAGCCCGGGCCGACGTAGGCCAAGGTCGGGGTCTTCAGCGTATCCGTCGTGGAGATGACCACGCTGTCGCCGTACAAGGGCTTGTTGACCGGCCAATTGTTCATGGTGCCGAAGACGTAAAGCTTGAGGACGTGGCTGGTGTCGGCGCGCACATAGTCGAAGCCGACCGTGTGGAACGTCGGGGCCGAGGCGAAATATCCGCCGCCTTGCTTGGTGGTATCGCGGACCGTGTCCCCGTCCAGCACCAGCATGAAGCGGTCGATATTCAGTTTTTCCCGGAACGTGCCCGTCGCCGAACCGATGCTGTCGGGCAAGGTGAACTTGGCCACGTACATCACGAAGCGCGAGGTAAGGCTGAGGGTGACGGGACGGAACTCGCCGATGCGAATGGAATCGGCCAAAACCGAAGCGGAGTGGATCACGCTGTCGTTCAGGTCCAGGGTCTTGACCGCCACGGTCCAGCCGCGGAGGGGCTTGACCGAATAGGACTTGGCCACCGACTGGTTCGCCGTGGCGACGGAGGTGAAGCCGTTCTCGCCGGGGGTGATCGTGTCGCGAATGACCGAATCCGAACCGACGGACGAAGTGAGCGTCACGATGAGCTTCGCATAGGAAATGGTCGAACCCTTCTTCAGGGAGTTGCTCTTGTTCACGTCCGGCACGCTGAGGCTGATGCTCAGGTTGGCGTCCTGAAGCGGGCTCGGGCTCGGGGCGGCGGCGTCGTTCAGGCATCCGCCCAGGACAAGGGCGCCGAGGGCGGCCAGGCCCAGAACGAGGTTTTTAAGGGATGCTTTCTGCACGTTTTCTCCTTGGATCACGATAGGGCTAAATCGGGAAAATTCCCAGACAGGCTTCTGATTCTTATACTAGCGAAACCCGTGCCTATAAATCATTTGGGAAACCGATCTTCGGAAGCCCCTAAATTCCGCAAAAACCTAAAATCCTGCCTTGTTACAGGCCTAAGGCCGAATTCCGGCTGTTACTTTGACAATATGGCAGCGCTAATCGGGAATCGTTTAGACAATTTGACATCGGAACTATCGCGAGGCCGTCGCTCGGCAAAATGGCAGGAAACGAAAAAGGGAGGCTAAGAGCCTCCCTTTTTCGATCAAAAGCTAGGTGTTACTTGGAGCGGCGCTTGCCGAATACCAGCGTATCCTGAAGGACCGGCTCAACCATGACGGTTCCGACCTTGCCGATATTGATCGTCAAGCCGACCTTGGCGCCGCCGGTCGCGGTCGAATCGTAGTTCGGGTCGTTCTTCGATCCCGGACCGATCCAGGGAAGCGTGGGCTGAAGCGAATCCACGGCCGGGGTCACGAGGATCGTGTCGCCGAACAGGGGCTTGTCGGACGGCCAGGTCGTGCCGGGGACATCGCCGAAGACGTACAACTCGAGGGTATGGTTCTCTCCGGCCTTGATATAATCGAACTCAAGCTTGTGCCCAGGCGCGCCGGAGGCGAAGTAGATCTTGGTGGAATCGGCGACCGTGTCCCCGTCGACGACCATCATGAAACGCTTCACGTTGAGCTTTTGGGCAAAAAGGCCGCCCACGGTGCGAAGGCTGTCGGGCAAGGTGAACTTGGCCACGTACATCACGAAGCGGGCCTTCAGGTTCAGGGTCACCGTGCGGGTCTGGCCGATCAGGACGTTGGCGGCCGAGCCGGTGTCGGTGTGGATGACGCTGTCGTTCTGGTCGAGGGTCGTGACGGTGACGTGCCAGCTGCGCAGGGGCTTGATGGCATAGGTCTTGGTGACGACCTGGCTGTCCATGGAGTTGGAGGTAAAGCCGTTTTCGCCCGGGGTGATGGTGTCCCGGATGGTGTCCCGGACCGTGCCGTTGGAAACCAAGGTCACCAGGAGTTTGGTGTACGAGATCGTCGCGCCCTTGCGGAGGCTTCCATCCTTGTTGACGTCCTTGATTCCCATCGCGATGTTGAGGGTCGCGTCCTGGGAGCCGGAATCGGTGCTGTTGAAGCAGCCGGTGGTCAAGGCCGCGGCCAAGGCCAAGGTACCGAGAACCAAGGTTTTCATGATCTGTCTACGCACAATGCACTCCTTATTGAGGCTTCGAGAAACAATTACAGTTCTTTAAAGCGAAAACCGTGCCACCCCAATGGTCCGCCGGATTTTTCAACCGTATTTGCTGGAATCCGGTTTTTTAATCCACTGGCGCCGGCTTTTCCCGAGGTCGGAACCGGTGGGGAAAAAGCCAGGGCCTGAATTGCCTATCTGGCAAAAAGACTTGGACAGATTGTCGTGGCTCGGCCAGGACGCCTTCGATTTTTTACCGGGCGGCCCTTTTGACGGCGATGGTGTCGTTCACATTGGTGTTGAACTTGATCGTGTTGATCTTGCCGATATTGATGATCAGCCGGTTGATGGCGCCGCCCGTGCCGTCGGCGCCGGGGCCCACGTAGATCGCGTTGACGGGGGGCTGCTCCACTTCGGGATTCACGTCCGGAATGATCGCCTGGAAGAGCAAGGTGTCATTGGTTCCGGCCGAGTGGCCGAAGAACTGGATGGTCACGTCGGGGGTCGTGTTCGCCGGGATGTAGTCGAACGTGGAAGTGTGCACCGTCGGGGCCCCGGCGAAGCCGGAGGGCCGGGAGGAGTCGATCGCCACCGCGCTGTCGATTTTCATGACGAAGCGCGTGATGATGATTTTCTGGGCCTGATTGGAAACACTCGAGCGGAGGCTGTCGGGAACGCTGAACTTCACCTCGTACATCACGTAGCGGGCGTCCAGGTTGAAGGGGACATTGCGGGTTTCGCCGGCCAACAAGTTCAGGGCCTGCACGCTGTCCTTGTGGATCACGGAATCGCGCGTGTCGAGGGTCTTGACGACGATGGTCCAGTGACGCAGGGGCTTGACCGCGTAGGCCTTGGTGAAGGACTGGGCCGTGTCGGTGCGGCTGGTGAAGGTCGATCCCACCGTGTCGGAAGCGAGGATGGTGTCATGAACGGGCACGTCGGTCTCGACGTTCGAGGTCATCGTGATGATCAGTTTTTTCAGCTTGACCGCCGAGCCCTTGCCGAGCGCCCCCTTGGCGGCCTTGTCCATGTCGGGCACCTTCATCGCGAGGGTGATCCGGGAATCGCCGGTACGGGGCGTCGCGTCGTTCAAACAGCCCGTGAATGCCAAGGCGGCAAACGCCACGGCGCCGAGAAGGAGGGAGGGGATGCGTATAGCCTTCATTTTCGATTTCCTTCGGAGGATTCCTTGCGGGAATTCCTGTGCACCCACGACAAAAAGCAAAAGCCGGGCCAGCATACTAGAGGTCGTCTACCGTCGAAATTACGCCTACGGTGAGCTTGCCGCCCTTGACGCGCCCGAGGGTGACGGTCATGTGAATGCCGTTCCAGTTCTGGCCTCCCGGCACTGCCGTCGAATCGTCCTTGACGGCGTCGGAGCCGGGACCCTTATAATCCAGTTTCACCTCTTCTTCGGAGGGCGCGCCGGTCTGGTTGATCTTGATGTCCGCTTGGCCCTGGAACAACAGCCGGGGGTTGGTGCCGCCGATGCTGTCTCCCTCGAGATAGCCATAGGCGCTCATCTTGAATGTGTGGCCGCCGGCCTTGACGTATTGATAGGCCTGCACATGGGTGGCCGTGTCCGCGCCCCCGCGGTCGGGCTTGAAAAACAACTTGCCCTGCGCGCCCCTGACCTTGGACGTGTCGGCATAAATGAACCGGGTGCCGGGGACCGTGACGGGGGGGGTTAGCGTGGAGCTGTCCTGCACGACGGCGCCGTCGATCTCGAGGACGAGCCGGTAGAAATAGATCTTCTGGATCACCCGCTCGGTGTCGACGAGCCCGTTCGCGTAGATTTCGTGGGGAAGCTTGTAGTGCGCCTCGTACATGAGGTAGCGGGAGTCCAGCTCCGGAAGGGTGATGTTCATGGTCTGCCCGCCCTTGCTGGCGAAGGGTCCGGCGCTGCCCTGGTGGACGATGCTGTCGTTCTGGTCGCGGGTCTCGACTTCGACGTTCCACCAGCGCAAGGCGCGCAGGTTGACGTCGATCGTGACCGAATCGGAGAGAAAGTTGTCGGCGTTGAGGCCGGCGCCCGTGGCGGTCACGGTGTCGCGAACGGTGTCTTCGAGATTGGAGATGAAGCTCACCGTCAGGCTCTGAACCCGGATCGACGAGCCCTTGTTCAGGACATTGGGGTCGGTGTCGGTTCGGGAATCCACCCGTCCCAGGCGGATTTTCATTTTGACGTGGGCGGTTTCGTCGGTGGGCAGGTTCGTCAGGCTGCCGCCAGCGCCCAGGCATCCGGACAAAACAAACAAGCTCAGGGCCGCCACGATCAGGAGGCCGCGCTTGAGTTTGTTGTGAGGACCGAAAAGGGACATGCTTCTCCGGAACGGAATCAGAAAAAGGGACCTGACTTACGGGGAGGATAAATTAGCTAGAATCGTGCCAATTTTGAATGGCGAGTAGGCGACGATTTAGAGGAAACAGGAGCCATGCCGCCCCCTGGGGCTGAGTTTACGGACAGCTTGTCGCCGATCTTGTCAGATTGGCAAACGAAGATTCAAGCCTGCGTGGCCTCATCCTCGAAAACGAACTGCTGCGACGCCAAGGCCTGGCTCAATTCAGGCATTTCGTGGATGTGCTGGCGCACATCGGGCGAAAACCGGAACAAGGCCACGCGGCGGGCGGCCAACGGGCAAATCTCTCCCGTGCGCGGGTTGCGCGCGGGACGCGGCTTGCGCTCCTTGGCATAGAAGGTGCCGAAACCCCTGATTTCAATGACTTTTCCCGCTTCCAGAAGGTTCGACACGACCTTCATGAAGGTCTCGGCGACTTGCCGGGTTTCCGCCTGGGAACGCCCGCTGGAGCGAGAAGCTTCCTGAATCAGGTCCTGCTTGGTCACATTTTTCAAACTGACCTCCACAACATCTTGTGTCCTACAACATCTTGTGCTGTATGGATTTCAAGATAACAACGGGAGGTATTTAAAGGTTGGGGTTTTAGAAAAAAAGTGAAGTTCCGGCCGAAGGGTGCGGGATGCGGGTTCGACCCACCCGTAGGGGCGGGGTCATGGCCCGCCCGTGCCGCGAACCGCAATCCGGTTTTCAAGGCGATCCCGAGTCAGCGCGGGAGGCTGATACGGAACGCGTGGCCCGACGCGCCCCAAAAAACTCTTAGAACCGGAGAATCATGCTGTAGCGCTGCTGTCCGTTGCGGATGCCGTTGTCGAAGGAGCGGATGAAGCACCCGTCGATCTGCAGAATGTCGGAAAGCATGAAGCCGAGGCCGATGTCGAGTTCGCGGCGCTGGCCGCTGATGTCGTGCAGGTATCCCGTGCGCACCGCGACGACGTTGGCGTAGACGTATTCGGCTCCCGTGTTGTACACGCTCTGGCGCGCGTTTTCCTGGAGGACGCTGCCGTTGCCGCCGGGGGAGCCGATGGCCTTGAAGGCGCCGATCCAGAAGGGGTCGGCCTGGCCGTCGGGGCTGCGCGAGAAGGCTTCGCGGTTGATGTCGGCGGCGATCGTCACGCGGTGGTTGGGCGTATTGACCAGCCCGTAGGCAAGGCCGATCTTCCAGGTGAAGGGAATGGGGTCGGACTGGGACTGGTCGACGTAGAACACCGCGGGACCCATGTTCTGCATGACGAATCCGAACGAGAGGTCGCGCACGCTGAACAGGTTTTTCTGCAGGAAGCCGAGGTCGACGGCGTAGCTGGCGGCGATGCCGTCGGATTTTTCCCCGCTGGAGGTCGCGCCCTGGCTCAGGGCCGAGTAAATGAACTTGGCGTTGATGCCGAGGCCCGCGTTTTTGTTGAGGCGCGTGGCGTAGGTGAGGCCGGCGACGAGCTCGTAGGCGTCGAACTTGGCGCGGCTTTCGTCGTCGCCGGAGGCGGTGAGGTTCTGCCCGAAGGAGATGTAGTTCACGAAGCCGCCGACGGTGCCCCATTCCTCGATCGGGAAGGTGGCCGCCATGTAGGCATGATAGAGATCGTCGAGGTTCAGCGCCGGCAACAAGGTTTCGTAGAAGAAGCCGACCTGGGTCTTGGCATGGTGGTAGCGCTCCACGCCTGCGCCGGTGAGGAACCAGACGTCGTTGCCCTGGGTCTTGACCGCGACGACGCTTTTGTCGCGCAGGCCGTTGCCGCTGTGGTAATGCTCCCACTGGCCGCCCATGCTTTCGCCGGCGCTCCCGGCGGCGGCTTCCTTCTCGGCGGCGCGACGGCCCTTGGGCGTGGCGTGCGAGGGCGTGAATTGCCAGGCGCCCTCGGAAGTCGCGATCCAGACGCGGCTGTCGTCGTCGAGGGCGAGGCCGCGCACCTGCTGGTTCTTGAAGCGGATCTTTTCCCAGGCGCGCAGGGAGAAGTGCGAGACGCCCTCGGCGTGCGCGGTGTAGACGTGGCCGTACTTGTCCAGGAGCACCGAGGACACGCCGTCGTCGAGCAGGCCGTCGGCGCTGGTGAAGATCTTCCAGCGGGCGGAGGCGCTGGCGGCGCGGGGCGCGCGGTAGCGCGCGACGCCGCGGCCCTCGAGGCCGATGTAGATGTCCTCGACGGATTCATGCGTGGCGATGGAGGTGATGCTCTGGGTCGGCAGCAGGTTCTGGCCGCGGCGGGCCATGGCGTTGCGCTTGTATTCGTAAAGGCCGTCGCGCGTGCCGATCCAGATGCTCGTGCCCTTCGCGGCCAGCGCCGTGATGGAAAGCTTCTGGAAGGGGTTGGCCGCGCCGCCGGCGGCGACGGGAGCGGAGGCCGTCAGGGAATCGGCGCTTTCGACCGACTCTTGGACCGTCCTGGCCGTGTCGGCGCCGGGGTTGTAGGTGAAGCCCTCCTCCTGGTCGAAGCTCTTCCAGCCCTGCCCGTCGAAGCGGAAGAGGCCGATGGGCGTGCCCACCCACAGGCGCTCGGTGTTGTCGAGCACCAGCGCGGTGATGGGCTGGCCCGGGAAGAGCAGGCTGTAAGGAAGCTGCAGGGTGATCAGGTCTTCTTCGTCCTGCTTGGTCTTGACGCCGTTGTAAGCGCGCACCAGCGCCGTGAGGGAATCGAGGTTGCCCGATCCGCCCACGTAACGGCGGACGACGCCTTCGATCTTGTCGCCCTGTTCCATGGGATATTCGTGATGCTCGCGCCAGCGGCGCCCGTCGTAGTAGACAAGGCCGTCGCGGGCGGCGGCCCAGATCACCGATTTCACCAGGAACCCGGTGCGGGGACGGGTGGCCAGCGCGGTGAACTCGCGCGGCCGGGCGCCTTCGCGGCTCGCGGGGAACATGAGTTCCCACTCGTTCGAGACGGGACCGAACGCGAGGCCGCCGGGGTTCCAGTAGGTTCCGTACACGTCGTCGGAAAGCGCGGTGGCGGCCTCGCCCATGCCGAGCTGGCGCGCCCCGACGGGCATCACCAAGGTGATCACGGCGGCGCCCCCCTGCGCGCGGGCCTTCTGCGGAAATCCCACGCACGCGAGAAAAGCGGACGCGAGCAGGAGCGTTCGGGAAACGATTTTAGAAACGGACGCAGTAGGCGCGGGCACCAATGGAGGGAACAGAAAGGACTCCAATTCAACGTGTTACGGCAGTTTCCACGGCAATGTAGCCGTATTTATACAAACCTTCACCGGGCGGCGCCATGACGGGCGTCTCCGAAGGCCTAAAGCAGGCGCAGCAGGGCCAACAAAAGCAGGGAAAAAACGGCGATCCAGCTGGGGTATAGCAGGCCGAAGCGGCGCAGCCAGAAGGCCGTCCCTCCCCCGAAAACCAGCGAGGCCAGCACGATGGCGTTCAGCGGGGTGACGTGGGTCGCGAGGTCGGGATGCCCCGCGTTCAGGCGCAGGAAAATCATCACGCCGTCGGCGATGAGCAGGAAGATGGTGGCCGTGACGGGGAGGAAGGGGTGCATGGGGGAAAGGTAACAGGTGACAGGTGACAGGGAACAGGGAGCGAAAAAGCGCCGCTTGATCCTCCCGTTCATTGGACAGGCGGTTCTTGTTCTGTGTTCTGTGTTTTGTGTTCCCTGTCCCCTGTCACCTGTTCCCTGTGACCTCGATAAGCCCCCAGCGTCTTGAACCGCGCGTGCAGAAACCCGTACCAGTATTGAGGATGGCGCCTCACGAGAACCTCGAGCACGCGGTGATAGCGGCGTTCGAGGCGCGCCCGCGCGCTTTCATCGAAGGGTTCGTGAAGGCGGGCCCCCAGCGGGACGAGGCGCAGTTCGCCCCCCGGAAGCCATATCCCGAAGTACACGGGGCAGGACTCGTTTTCCAACAGGACGAGCGGCAGAGGGTTGAGGCTGACGGGCCGCCCGAAGAACGTGCCCGGCTCCGGATTCCCTTTCAGCGACGCCGGGGAATGCTGGTCCCACAGGAACCCGAAGCACCCGCCGGCGCGCAGGTGGCGCAGGGCGCGGCGCGGGACCGCCTCGTGTACGACGGGGACGCTGTGCCGCGCGCGGAGGGCGCGGAGGAGACGCTCGGCCCACGGCGCGGCCAAGGGTCGCGCGGCGCCCAGCAGGGGCACCCCGAGCCGGGTCAGGACGGAGGCCTGGGCCTCCCAATTGTGGAAATGGGCCGCGAGCAGAAGGGAGGGGCCGCGGCGGAGGGTGGCGAGATGGGCCTGGGACCGCTGGGAAAGCCGAGGGTTGGGCGCGGCGCGGCTTAAAAACAGGGAAAACGCATCCTGAAAGAGGTGAAAAGCCAGTTTCCAGCGGAAAAACGGGGGTTGATGGAGACCCATCAGGTCGAAATTCCGGTCGACGATGGAACGGCGGATGCCGGAGAGGTAGAACAGGGTGGCAAGGAGGGCGGAGAAAGCGACAGGCGGCAGACGATAGGCGGCGGAAAACGCGGGAACCCGAGGATTTGGAGAAGATATTGGGGTTTTAAGCGTTTCCACAGTGCAATAATCGCAAAATATGAGGAAAAAAGGGCTGGTTTTTCCATTTTTGGCGGGCGCCCGCCCGCCCTAACCTTCAACTCCCAACCCCCAACTCCCAACGGCAGGGAAAGGCTTGAATTGGGCTAGGCCCCTTGAAATTCAAGGGTTTATGGATGTACATTACCCCTTCTCGTCTTCTTTAGGGACCCATCATGAAGCGCACTTACAATCCCCGCAACCGGAAACGCGTCAACAAGCACGGCTTCCGTGCCCGCATGTCCGACAAGGACGGCCGCAAGGTCCTGTCCTCGCGTCGCGCGAAGGGCCGCTGGCGCCTGACGGTGAGCGATTCGATGGCCCATAAAGACATCTAAAGGACCTTGACCGTCCTTTAGGATGAACTCCGGCCCGACCCCGCGAAAATTTCCCCTTCGCGCCCACAGGCTGGGCTCGCCGGACATGTACCGGCGGGTCAAAACCGAGGGGGCCGTTCTGCGAAAGTTCCCCTTCTCCATGCGCTACCTGCAGGCCGAAGACATCCGCGAAAACCGCATCGGCTTCGTCATCCGCAAGCGCACCGGCAACGCCCCTTTGCGCAACGCCATGCGGCGCGTCCTGCGCGAGCTCTTCCGCGAAACCTCCGCTTCCTTCCTCCGGCCTGCGTGGGTCGTGTTCGACGTGACCGACAAGGCCTCCGAAACCACGCGCGCCGAGTTCCGCGCGCGCGCCGCGGGCCTGCTGGCGGGTCTTTCCGGGAAGGCCGCATGATCCGCGGCCTCATCCAGGGCTTGTTGCTTTTTCTGATCCGCGCCTACCAGGCGCTGCTGTCTCCCCTGTTTTACGGCAGCTGCCGCTTTCACCCTTCCTGTTCGCATTATGCCGCCGAGGCGGTGGAAACGCACGGGCCCGCCAAGGGCGCGTGGCTGGCGCTCGGCCGCCTGCTGCGCTGCCAGCCCTTCTGCCGCGGCGGCTTCGATCCCGTCCCGGAAAAATTTTCATTCGTGCACCGCACCCAAAACATTTCTTCCGCCGGCACGCCGGCTCATTAGGAGATCCCTGTGACGCGTAACATGTTAATCGGCTGGGCCTTGCTGGTCGCGCTCTTCCTTGGTTGGACGCAGTACAAGGGGCGTCAGGCGCGCGAAGTGCAGCAGCAGCGGATCGCGCAGATGAAGCTGGATTCGGTGGCGCGCGCCGAACGCGCGGTCAAGACGCCCGCGCAACCGGTGCTGGGCGCCGCCCCGGAGACGACCTCCGCGGAGACCGCCGCGCCCGCGGCGGAGGATTCGCCCGCGCCGGAAACGGCGGAGCGCCGTCTCATCACCGTGGAGACCCCGCGATTCACCGCGGTGCTCGACGCCCGCGGGGCGCGCATCGCGGAACTGCGCGTGCCTTCCATCCAGGGCAAGGCCCTGTACAACCCCGTGCTGATCAGCCCGCAGGGCGAGGGCGCGCTGACGCTGTCGCTGAACGGGACGTCGCTGGCCAACACCGTCTGGACCACGACGGCCGCGGGGGATTTCCTGCGCGCCGACTCGGCCCAGGTTTCGGTGGTCTTCTCGACGACCCTGCCGGGAGGCGAGCGCGTGACGCGCACCTACACCTTCCTGCGCGGGGGACAGGTCATCCGCCACGCGCTGGGGGCGCCGGAGGGCAGCATCGCCAGCTACGCGATCGAATGGAAAGGCGGGCTCGAGGAAACCGACCGCATGATCGAGGGCAAGGGCATCGGCCTGACCGCCAGCTACTTCAGCGAGATCGTCTACGACAACGGCACGAACGTCCAGCGCGAAAACTTCGAGGGCCGCAAAAGCTTCAACGCCGAAAGCGGCGTGATCAACTGGGCGGGCATGCGCCGCAAGTATGTGGCGGTGCTGCTGGACTTCGGCCGGAGCGTGCCGGCGCGCATCGACGGGGTCGGCAAGGCCGATCCCGGCAAGGGCGAGGACGCGCCGCACCGCTACGAGATGAAGATCGTGGGCGGGTCCGGAGAGACCGCGGCCCTGAACTTCGACATCGTGGTGATGCCGCTGCGCTACGAGGCGATGCTCGCCTCCGGCCGCAACTACGAGCAGATCCTCTTCACCGGCTGGGAATGGTTCCTGCGCGCCGACGTGTGGTACGTGAAGCTGTGCGGCCTCGTGCTCAAGCTGCTGAACGTGTTCTACTCCTGGGTTCCCAACTACGGCGTCGCCATCATCCTGCTGACCTTGCTGGTGCGCTTCATCACGCTGCCGCTGTCGATCAACCAGACGCGCCAGGCCGCGAAGCTCGCGCTGCACCAGCCCGAGATCAAGAAGATCCAGGAGCGCCACAAGGGCGACCGGCAGAAGACCCAGGTCGAGATCATGGAGTACTACCGCCAGCAGGGCATCAACCCGATGGCGCCGCTGCTGGGCTGCTTCCCCATGCTGCTGCAGATGCCCGTGTTCATCGCGCTGTTCAACGTGCTCGGCCGCGCGGTGGAGCTGCACGAGATGCCTTTCTTCGCCTGGATCACCGACTTGTCGCGCCCCGACGTCATCTTCGAAGCCTTCAAGATCCCCTTCCTCTTCCCCGTCGGCCTCACCATCCTTCCCTTCTTCATGGCCGGCACGATGTGGTGGCAGATGAAGATGACCATCAAGGACCCGAACCAGAAGGCCATGATCTGGCTCATGCCGATCATGATGTTCGTGTTCTCCTGCTCCTTCCCGTCGGGCCTCGTGCTGTACTGGACGGTCTCCAACCTGTTCACCATCGCGCAGACCAAGGTCTTCGGCGCGGTGCCGCCGCCGAAGCCGATCGTGAGCCGGGCTCCGGCAAAACCCGCCGTCGCGGCGAAGAAGAAGGCCAAGTAGGGGCGCGTTGCGACGCGCCCCCAAGGCCGACGTTTCCCCATGAACCCCGCCACCGACACCATAGCCGCCCTCTCGACGCCCCCGGGGGTCTCGGGCCTCGCGGTGCTCCGGCTCTCGGGCCCGGCGTGCGGCGAAGCCGCGAGGCTTTGCCTGGGCCGCCGGGAATGGACGCCGCGCCTGTTGCATGCGGCGACCTTCCGGGACCCCGCCGGCGGGGAACCCCTCGACTCGCTCTCCTTTCACATGCTGCCGGGACCGAACTCCCCCACCGGCGAGGACGTGCTCGAGATCTTTCCGCACGGCAATCCCCTGCTTCTCGAGACCTTGCTGCGCGCCCTGCTGCGCGTGCCGGGAGTGCGGCCCGCGGAGCCGGGGGAGTTCACCCGCCGCGCGCTCGAGAACGGGCGCATCGACCTCATCCAGGCCGAGGCCGTGGGCGAACTGATCCATGCGCAGACGCGCGCGGCCCTCGCCAACGCCCGCCGGCTGCTCGCCGGGGAGCTTTCGGGCCGCCTGCGGACGCTGCGCGATAATCTGTTGGATCTTTCCGCGCGCCTGGAACTCGACGTCGACTTCGCCGAGGAGGAGGCCGATCCGGACTTCGAATCGTGGAAGCCGCGCGTCGAGGGCGCCCGGCGCGAGGTCGAAGCCCTGTTGCGCGGGTTCGAGCGCGGGCGCGCGTGGAGCCAGGCGCGGCGGGCCGTGTTTTACGGCGCGCCGAACGCGGGCAAGTCGAGCCTCATCAACGCGCTCACCGGCCGCGACCGCCTGCTCGTCTCGGAGATCGCCGGCACCACGCGCGACTTCGTGGACGTGCCGCTGCGCGTGGCCGGAGGGGTCGCGCAGCTGGTCGACACCGCGGGCCTGGGCCGCGCGGTGGACGCCCTGGACGCGCTGGCCATGGAGCGGACGCGCGCGCAGCTGGAGGAGTCCAACCTGAAGGTGCACGTGGCCGACGGGACCGCGGGCGCGGATCCCGAAGAGGAGGAACTGGCGGCGCGGGCGGATCTGCGCGTGCGGACGAAAAAGGATCTCCCGGATTTCACCCCGCGCGCGGGATGCTTCGCGGTGTCGAGCCGCACGGGCGCAGGCGTCGAGGAATTGCTCGCGGAGCTGGAGCGGCGCCTGAACCCTCCGCTCGACGCGCAGGAAGAGGCGGTGGCGACGACCGAGCGCCAGCGCGACGCCCTGGAAAAGGCCCGGGACCGCCTGGGCGCGGCGGAGGCCCGGCTGGCCGAGGCCAGGCCCGCGGTGGAGATCGTAGCCTTCGAAGTGCGCGAGGCCTGCGTGGCGCTTCGCGAACTTCTGGGCGACTTCCGCGCCGACGACGTGTTGCACCGGCTGTTCTCGGGATTTTGCATCGGGAAATGAAGAGCATCTACAAGGGATCGTAGGGGCGGATCACCGATCCGCCCTTTTTCCCAGGAAGCGCCTTCAATCTGACCGCGAGTCATCCAGGCGCCCGATTTTTTTGCGCCGACCTTTCCATCCGGCCCACGGAATTCGTCTAACGCTTCGCAACCCGAGGCGAGGCAACCATGAAACATTTCGCGACGCGCAGGCGGCCCTCCTGTTGGGATCCGAGCGCCGGCTGGAAAGGGACGGGCTGCTGCGGCTCCGCGAGGAGCCTCAAGGGCCTCAGCTGGCCGTGCTGGTGGAAGGGGAGGCGGCTCTGATCTGGGGAAACGGGAACTCCGGGGATTTGCTGGTCCGCACGCTGGAGCCGGGGGACTTCGCGGGGCAGATCGAATTGTTCGACGCGCATCCCTGCGAGAATTGGGTGCGCGCGGCCGGAACGGTACGCTTCATGGCCTGGCGCCGGGAAGAGGTGCTGCGGAGCGTGCGGGAATGCCCCGACCTGGCGCTGGCGCTGCTGGGGGGCATGGCGCGGCAGCAACGGCACCTGCACCGGCGCCTCGCGGGCGTTTACAGCCAGCGGGCGCCGCGCCGCCTCGCGCGCACCTTGACGGCGTTGTTCGAGGACCGCGGCATCCGGCTGAAAGACGCCGACGGACGGCGCTGCCTGCTCCTGCAACGTCCCCCGACGCGGCGGCGCATGGGCGAGATCGCGGGGATCGCCCGCGAGACGGTTTCCCGCCTGCTGGGGCGATGGGAGGAATGCGGGTGGATCGCCGAGTCCGAAGGAGACCTCATCGTGCGGGACGAGGGGGAGCTGCGTCGCATCGCGGGAGGGTAAATCGCGCATCCGGCGGCGCGGAATGCCCGGTTCGCCCCTACCGGCCCCGGCCCCCCGGAAGTAATTTTGGTGTCCCTCAACGGACGCCCTCATGCAAAACCTCTCCGAAAACAACATGGACCGCTTCGCCGGCATGTCCATCGTGGACCTGGCCCGGCGCCATGGCACGCCCTTCTTCGCCTACGACCGCGCGGTCATCGAAAAGCGCGTCGGCGAACTCAAGCAATTCGACGTCATCCGGTACGCGCAGAAGGCCTCCTCCAACCTGGGGCTGCTGGCGCTGATGCGCAAACTCGGCGTGGTGGTCGACGCCGTCTCCGCGGGCGAAGTGGAGCGCGCCCTCCGGGCGGGCTTCCGCCCCGACTCGAACCCGCCGGGCATCGTTTTCACCGCGGACCTGTTCGACGCGGACGCGGCCGAGGCCGTGCGCGCGCACCGGCTCGAGGTCAACGTGGGCTCGCCGGACATGATCACGCAGGTGGGCAAGCTGTATCCCGGCGCCCCGGTGATCCTGCGCATCAACCCCGGCTTCGGGCACGGGCACTCGCGCAAGACGAACACGGGCGGAGAATGGTCAAAGCACGGCATCTGGCACTCGCAGCTGGAAGAGTGCCTGAAGCTCGGGCGCGAGGCCGGGGTCAAGATCCACGGGTTGCACATGCACATCGGGTCGGGCACCGACTTCGAGCACCTGGCGCAGGTTTGCGGGTCGATGGTGCGCGCGGCCAAGCTACTGGGCAAGGACCTCGAGGTGATCAGCGCCGGCGGCGGCCTTCCGATTCCTTACCGCAAGGAGCAGCCGCGCATCGACACCGCCGCTTACTTCGACCTGTGGGACAAGGCCCGCAAGGAAATCGAGGCGAACGCCGGCCGCGCGGTGCGGCTGGAGGTCGAGCCCGGCCGCTACCTGGTGGCCGAGTCGTGCGTGCTCGTGACGCAAATCCGCTCGATCAAGAAGGTGGACGGTAACGTGTTCTACATGGTCGATGCCGGCTTCGATACCCTGGTGCGGCCCGCCATGTACGGATCCTATCACGGCATCTCCGTGGTCGCCGCGGACGGACGCGCGCTGGCGGAAGAGCAGGACGTGGTCGTGGCCGGGCCGCTGTGCGAGTCGGGCGACGTTTTCACCCAGGAAGAGGGCGGCGTGGTGGTCACGCGGAGGCTGCCGGTGGCCCGCATCGGGGATTACCTCGTGCTGCACGATGCCGGCGCTTACGGCGCCGCGATGTCCAGCAACTACAACACCCGCCGCCTCGCGCCGGAGATCCTTGTCGCGGACGGCCGGGACACCGTGATCCGGGCGCGCCAGACCTACGACCACATCCTGCAGTTCGAACGGATTCCGGACGATTTGAAGTAACCGGGGGACCTTTTCCCCTGGAATTGCCCATTCCTTAACACGTATCCGGTTACGGGCCTTATATTCAAAGGAACTTTCCACGGCCTGCGCGCGCGGCCATTTCCACCCCCGTCCCGACGCATAACTCCGGAGCACGCCCCCGAATATTGTATCGTGATAAAGGCCGAAAAAAGGAGCTCTTTCCATGACGAAAATCGCCAGAATCTTCCTGACATCCGCCGTGTTCGCGGCGTTCGCGGCCGTCACGGCCGCCGAAGGGGCCCTGCCCTATTCCGTGACCTTCCGCAACTTTTTCGGGTCGATGACCTTCAACCGGCCGCTCCACCTCGTGCCCTACCCCGGCCTGGACAGCGCCTACGTCGTGCTCCAGCAAAACGGGAAAATCATCACCGTGCGCCGCGTCGACAATGACTGGGCCAAGACGGACTCGGCCGTGTTTTCGGTGCTGAACGGCACGAGCGGCGGAAACGAGCAGGGCCTGCTCGGCTTCGCCTT
>JAJNBB010000089.1 GCA_021155885.1 Fibrobacteria bacterium
GGTGCGGGAGTTCCGCGAGGCGGTGTCGGGGGAGACCCGGTGGGACGGCAAGGACGCGTGGGGGCGGCAGCTGGCGAACGGGGTGTACTTCTACCAGGTCACCGCGACGTGGGGAGAAGCGGACGGCTCGCCCCAGGGCGGCCGCCGGACTTCCCGCAAGCAGGTGCTGGTGATTTCGCGGTAGAAATCGGTCCCGGCCGCCTCCCGGCCGCCGCGGGGTTTCGGGTGGCGGTTTCCAATGTGATCTTTGTAATTTCGCCGCGTGCCGCACACTCTTTTCTCCCGCATCCTGCCGTTGTTCCTTCTGTCGGCCTGGCCCATTTTATCCGCGGAGCGCGACGTTTCCCGCGCGCGCGAAACCGTGATCGAGGACTCTCCCGCGCGCCTTGTACTGGAGGTCGAAGCCCCTTCGCCGGTGCTTGAGGACGGTTCCCATGGGCTGCAGGTCCTGGTCCCCGGCTTCGAGCAGGCCTCGGCCGCCGGCGCGCCCGCGCTGCCCTGGTACGGGTTCCAGGTGGCCACGGGCAACCGCGCCCCCACCGTGAGCTTCGAGGCCCTGGAGTGGGTCGAAGTCCCCTTGTCGAAGGCCTTGGCCGGGGTTCCGCGTTGGATCTCGACGCGGCAGTCCGAACCCGCCCGCGACGCGGCGCTCTTCGCCGCCGCGCGGGGCACCGCCCCGCAGGTGTCCGAGGTTCAACTTTACCGGGGCCTGCAACTGCGCAAGATCTCGCTGCCGGCGGCCACCTATGCCGAAGGCTCGGGCCGCGTGCGGGTGCTGAAAAAGTTCCGTGTGACGGCGACGTTCGCGGGGCCGGCCTCGGCCCCCGCCGCGGGCGTGCGCGCCTGGCTGGTGCAGGCCGACGTGAAGAACGTGAACGGGGGGCAATACCTCGTATCGCTCCCGCGGCGGCCCTTGCGGCGTAGCGCGGCCTCGGCCCTGAGTTCCCCCACCTTCCTCAAGATCAAGGTGGGCGACAAAAACCTCGACGCGCTGGACGAGGACGGGGTGTATGCGCTGACCTATGAGGCCGCCTTGGCCGCGGGGATGCCTTCCAACGTGATTCCGGATAAAATCCGGCTCTATGCGGGACCGAATGACGTCCTGGACGTCGCCATGGGACCTTTGGTGGCGCCCACCCTGCGGGAAATTCCGATCCTCGTTGACCAGGGCAACAACCCGGACGGCAGCTTCAATGCGGGAGACAGGATACTCTATTATGCGCACGGGACGAGCCTGTGGAAGCCCATCCCTGCCGCGATCGGGCCGGTCCGCTGGCAGTTCACGCATGATCCGTATTCCTACGAGAACTACTACTATCTCGACTGGAACGGGGCGAATCTCGGGACCCGCATCGATTCCTCGGCCTTCGTGCCCGCCGCCATCACGGTGACCAGCGCGCCGCATTACCTGCGCGCGGAAAAGGACCTGGGCCCCGGGTCATGCGATCCCTCGCATCATTTTGACGCCGAGGGCGGGGGTACCTGGTATTGGCACTTTAAAGGACCTTGCATCAAAGGTCCCGGTCCGGGTTTCGCGGATACTTCTCCGACCTTGTCTTACGTCCATCTGCGTTCGGCGACGACGGATACCTTGAAACAGCGCGCCGCCGACAGTGTGATCTGGTTCGGCGGCTTTACGTTCGGTGGCGCGGGCTCCGAGTTTCGTCCCTGGATGAAAAGGAACCCAGCGGAATTACCGTATACGAATTTTGGGATAGCGGGGTCCTGGTACTCGCGGACTCCGTCCCCGGACGAAGACGATTTGCTGGGAATCGACAGTGTAAAGTGGTTGGGCCATGCCGCCCAGCGTTTTGAAGGCTATACCATCAAGTATATGCGCCGGTTGGCTTGGGCGGGGAGGCCCGTGCGGATCTTTCCGGCGAACGAAGGCCAGCGGGTCGCCTACCGCATCGACAGCGCCGCGGCCGCCGGCCTGACCGTGCTGCGCGTGGAGGCGGGCGTGGCGCGCCGGAAATTGCTGCTGCAGCCCTCGGGCGCGGCGGCCCTCTTTTCGGACAGCGCGGGACCCGGGGAGGACGTGCACTACTTCCTGTATCAAAGCCCGGCGCCGGTGGCGTCGTCGGCGTTGACGGCCGAGGGCGTCTCGACGACTTCGGGGGTGGTCCAGAACCTCACCACGGGAGACAACAAGAACCCCGACTACGTGATCATCGCCCCCAAGGCGCTTCTGGCCGAGGCCTTGGAACTCCGCGACTACCGCGACAATGCCGGGCGCTCCACGCGCTGGAACACCGTCGTGGTGCGCGCCGAGGACGTCTACCGCGAGTGGTCGGGCGGCCGCCTGTCTCCCATCGCCCTCCGCGATTTCCTGCGCTGGAGCATGAATCGCTGGGGCGCGGGCGGCGGCCCGGGAAACCTGAAGTACGTGGCCCTCTACGGTGACGGGCATTTCGATTATCGGAACTTCCGCAATGGATCTGCCAATGCCCCGGCCCCCAACCATATTCCCCCGTTCAACTGGCAGGATGGGCTTAATAACCCCATGAACGTCGAAGATTTCTTCGCGATTCTGGATTCGGGGGAAGTCTGGAGCGCCACCAACATTAATCTGGACCTTGCCGTGGGCCGCCTGCCGGTTCAAAACAGCGGCGATGCCCGGAATTACCTGGAAAAGATCCGTCGCTATGAGGACCCGGCGACCTCGGGAGAATGGCGCAGCCGCCTGTTGTTGACGGCGGATGACGCCACCCAGCATGGCAACGGAGCGCCTGGAGAAGTGGATGCGATCACGGGGCATACCAGTCAGGTCGAGGCCACAGGGAGATTGGCGCTGCAAAACGATTCGGGCATGCGCATCGAGCAAGTTTACCTGTTCGATTACGAGCATAATGCCGCCTTTGTGAAACCGGAGGCCACCCAGGACTTGCTAACGCAATTGAATCGGGGGATGCTGACTTTAACCTTCTTCGGGCATGGGGCTTATAACCAGCTCGCGGATGAAGTCCTTCTGAAAACCTCGGACGGACTTTCGCGCCTGAAGAACATCGACAACCCGTTTACCATGGGCATTTTCAGTTGTACCGTGGGCCGCTTCGACAAGCTGCAGGACCAGGGAATGACGGAACAGTTCCTGAGGATGAACCGTTCGGGAGCCATCGCCGCGCTAGCCGCTTCCCGGGAATCCTTCGACACCTATAATGTCACATTGGGCAATAACTTTGCGCTCCATTTATTTTCGCCGTTCTCGGATTCGATTCCCCAAGGGATAGGCGAGGCGGCGCGCAAGGCGAAGAACGCCAGCGTGCAATCCGATCATCGCAAATACGCCCTGTTGGGCGAACCGGTGACCGTGGTGCACCGTCCCGGGCTTGGGGTGCGGCTGGATCCCGTGGACACGACGCTGCAGGCCTTGGGCTGCGGCGTAGTCAAGGGACGCGTGACGCTGGGAAGCGGCAAGGGGAAGGTCAGCGTCCGCATCGTGTCGGGGGACATACGGACCGAATATCCGCACCAGAACGTGGTCATGAAACGCGGGCAGATCCTTTTCGAGCGCACCGTTCCTTTCGAGGACTCCGTTTTCTCGGTGGATTACTTCCTGCCCAAGCAAGTTCCCTTCGGCGACACCACCGCGAAGATCCAGATCTTCGCCTGGGACGCCGACAGCCTGCGCGAGAGCGCGGTGCTGGTGGCGAACCGGCGCATCGTGGGAAGCACGGGCAGCTGCGTGGTGGACAGCGATGGGCGGGGCCCTCGCATTTCGGTGACGGGTTGCAACACCAAGGAAAGCGGGGGGGTGGACTTCCCCGACAAGGTGAAGATCGCCCTGCCGTACTGCCTGCAGATCACGGTGCGCGACACCATCGGCGGGGTGCTGTCCGGCGATGGCCCCGACGAGGGCACCACGGTGGAGGTGGTGGGCTCGGTGGCCCCGTACCACCCTCAGGCGGGCGTGGACGACCTGTACAGCAAGAGCTACCAGTTGACC
>JAJNBB010000090.1 GCA_021155885.1 Fibrobacteria bacterium
CCCCGGAAACCGTGTTTTCCTGCAAAAAGGATTTAAAATGGCCTTCGAAGAGCCCGCGTTTGAGAATGAGTTTGAAAAAGACCAGGACATGCCCCCGTTTCGGGTTTTTATTTCCCACGGCCGCAGCGCCGTGGCCCGCGAAGTCGCGGCCTTTATTGAAAAGGATCTCGACATCGAGACCGTCAGCCTGAAGGACCCCGCGGTGGGAGAAGTGACCGAACTGGAGAGCCTGGACGAGATCACCGAGGAGTGCTGCTTCGCCGTGGTGGTCCTCACCGCCGAGGAAGAGTTGAACGGGGCGCACGGCGCGGCCGCCGCGCGCGAGAACGCCATCCATGAAATCGGCTTCCTGCAGGGGCTCTATGGCCCCAAGAACGTCCTGGTCTTGCGCCAGGAAGGCGTCGAGGAATTCCACCACATCGCCGGCATCCAGTACGAGGCCTTCGAGGGAACCGACATCAAGGCCACCTTCGGGCGCATCGAAGAGGAACTCGAGGACGCCCGGGAAGAATACGAACACGATTGCGACGACGATTGCCGGCACTAGCGGGAAGTTTTTGGTTGTTGGTTGTCAGTTGTCGGAAGGCAGGGGGAAACTCCTGCCTTTTCTTTTGTCGGTTCCCGCACCCGCGCGCCCTGCGTCTCCACTAACAACCGACAACTGGCAACGACGAAGCTTCGCCCACGAAGTTAAATTCCCCCCCATGCTTTCCGCGCGCTCCCTGACGATGGAATATCCCGGCGTGAAGGCGCTGAACGGCGTGGACTTCGATCTGCGCGGCGGCGAAATCCATGCGCTTTGCGGCGAGAACGGCGCGGGCAAATCCACCTTGATCAAAATCCTCTCCGGCATCATCCCGCACGGCCGCTACGGGGGCCACGCGGAACTCTCCGGAACCGAAACCAGGTTTTCGGGTCCGGGAGACGCCCTGCGCGCGGGCATCCGCGTGATCCACCAGGAGCTCGCCCTCTGCCCCGATTTCAACGTGGCCGAAAATATTTTTCTGGGAGCCGAACCCTTGCGACGCGGGCTGATCGATACCGGCCGCATGGAGGCCGAAGCCCGGCGCGAACTGGCGAAGCTGGGGCTTCCCGATCTGGACCCGCGAACCCCGACAGGGTCCTTGCCCGTGGGCATCCGGCAAATGGTCGAGATCGCGCGGGCGCTCCTAGACCCGGGCAACGAGAATCCAGGGGGGCGGCGCGGCAAGGTGTTGATCCTGGACGAGCCCACCTCCGCGCTGAGCGCCCCCGAAGCGGAGCGCCTGGAGGAAACATTGCGCGGGCTGCGCGCCGCGGGCTACGCCATCCTGTATATCTCCCACCGCCTCGATGAAGTGTTCCGCCTGGCCGACCGTGTCACCGTGCTGCAGGGCGGCGAGAGCCGGGGCACGCTCTCCCGCGCCTCCGCGGGCGCTCCCTATGACCCGGAGACCGTGGTGTCGTGGATGGTGGGGGAAACGTCGAACCATGCGGTTGAACGAGCGGGACTGAGTCCCGCCCCTACGTTTGCCCAAACCTCCGAACCGGTGCTCTCCGTGCGCGGGTGGACGGTGACCTCTCCCGCCAACGCGGCGCGCAACGCCGTGGAAAATGTGTCCTTCGACCTGAGCGCCGGGGAAATCCTGGGCGTGGCGGGCCTCATGGGCGCGGGCCGCACCGAGCTGGCCGAAAGCCTTTGCGGGCTCTTCCCCGCCCCGGCGCGGGGCGAGATCCGGGTGGATGGAAAGCCGTACGTCCCGCGCGACGCGCGCCACGCGCACGCGCACGGCATCGCCCTGGTGTGCGAGGACCGGCGGGGTCACGGCGTGATGCCGGAGAAAAGCGTGCGCGCCAACCTCACCTACGCCTCGTTGCGTGATTTTTGCTCCCGCGTTCCCGGCTTCGGCTGGCTCCTGCTCGCCGCGCCCGAGCGCCGCGCCGCGCGCGCGCAAATCGACGCCCTGCGCGTGAAGACCCCCGACGCCGAATTCCCGGTGGGAAACCTGTCCGGCGGCAACCAGCAAAAAACCCTCATCGGACGCGCCCTGCTGACGCGCCCGCGCGTGCTGATCCTCGACGAGCCCACGCGCGGCATCGACGTCGGTGCCAAGGCGGAGATCTACGCCCTGGTGCAAAGGCTGGCCGCCGAGGGCATGGCCGTGTTGTTCATTTCCTCCGAGAACGAGGAAGTGCTGCGCCTGGCCCACCGCGTGCTCGTGATGCGGGGCGGCCGCATCGTCGTCGAGCGGCGCGGCGGCGAACTGGACTTGGACGAGGCCCTCGCCTGGGCCTCGGGAGGAAACCCGACATGACGCGCGCGCGCCTTTTGCTTCTCGCCATTCCCCTGGTATGGATCCTGTTCCATTTTCTGTCGGACGGCTCCGTGCTCACCGCCGGAAACATGGTCAACCTGTTCAAGTACCTCAGCGTAGTCGGCATTCTCGCGACGGGCATGACCTTGGTGATCGGCGCCGGCCATATCGACCTTTCGGTGGGATCGTTGCTCGGCTTTCTCGGGGCCATGAACGCGCTCCTCCTGGCGGCCGGCTGGCCGCTCCCCGCGGCGCTCGCGGCGGGGGCCCTGCTGGGTCTGGCCGCCGGCGCCCTGCACGGCGTGCTGGTCGCCGTGTTCCGCGTGCCCTCCTTCATCGCCACCCTGAGCGGCCTGCTCGCGTACATGGGCCTCAAGCAGCACCTGGCCAACCCCGTCATCCCGTTGCAGAACGAATTCCTGATTCGGCTGGGCCAGGGATCCCTGCACGGGGCCGCGGCCTGGGTGGCGGCGGGCTTGGCGGTGCTGATCGTCGTGGCGGCCGCCGGAAGGAAGCGGGCCGGGTGGGCGGCGGTCCTTGGCGCCGGCTTGCTGGCCATGACCGCCGTCGCCGAGCGGGACCGAGGCATCCCCCTGTCGGTGCTGGCGCTCGGCCTGGCTGGCGCGGCCTGTCATTTCATCGCGGTCAAGACCCGGGCGGGCCGCTACGTGTTCGCGCTCGGCAGCAACGCCGAGGCGGCGCGCTACGCCGGCATCCCCGTGCGGGGCGTGACGATTTTCGCCTTCGCCCTGATGGGTCTCATGGCGTGGCTGGCCGGCCTGACGGCCACCAGCCAGCTGATGGCCGGGGCCGCCGATATCGGCGACCAGCAGGAACTCTATGCCATCGCGGCCTGCGTGCTGGGAGGCACCAGCCTGCGGGGCGGGTCGGGAAACGTATGGCTGTCGGTCCTGGGCGCCGTGCTGATGGCGTCCATCCTCAACGGCATGGAGCAAATGGGGATTCCCTCGACGATGCAAAAAGTGATCCTGGGCGTTATTCTTACGGCAGCGGTGGCCATCGATCCCCTCACCTCGCGCTTGGCGGCCCGCAAAACCATCGCCAAAACCATTGTGAAGGAGCGCACATGATTCTGGTCGCGACGCTTACCGTCAAGCCCGGAGGCCTCAACGCCTTTCGTTCCTATGAAAGGCAGGCCGCGGCCATCATGAAAAGGCATGGCGGCCGTATCGAGCGCACGGTGGCGCTCTGGGAAAACCAGGAGGATGATTTCTTCCGCGAGGTCCACCTCGTTTACTTCCCGAGCCCCGAGGCCCTAGCGGCCTATCGGGACGACGCCGATTTCAAGGCCCTCACCGAGCTTCGGGAATCCTGCATCGTGTCGACCGTGATCCGCAGCGGCGAACCCGGGCCGGATTACCACGCGGGGTCGTGACCCCACGGTGCGGTAGGGGCGAATAATCATTCGCCCCTACAATCGTGCATGATAATCCGGCCCGGGATCGCCTACCCGTTCAGTCTTTCCACTGTGGACCCCAGGCGCGCGGCTCCTCGTCACGCGGCGTAGGTTTGCCCCCCGGGCCGGCCCCTGGCCCGCCCTCCGACTTTTCCAGCCCGTCGATCAAATCCGAACAGCCTGTGAGACCTATCAGCATTTGTCTCTCGTGTTTCGTATTTCCGGCGCAGGAAAAGCAAATTAGGGAGACAAGCAGGCATCCCAGGAATAGGCAAAGATTTGTCAATCTTTCCATTGCGGACCCCAGGCGCGCGGCTCCTCGTCACGCGGCGTAGGTTTGCCCCCCGGGCCGGCCCCTGGCCCGCCCTCCGACTTTTCCAGCCCGTCGATCAAATCC
>JAJNBB010000006.1 GCA_021155885.1 Fibrobacteria bacterium
TCGCCACGAACTACTACCATCTGCAAGTGGCGACCGATGATTCTTTCATGCACCTCGCGGTGAACGACAGCCAGGCGGTGAGCACCGATCAAAGCGCCGGTCCCGCCCAACGAAAGGTCGCCTTGAAGCGGGGAAGGGATTATTACTGGAGAGTGGTGGGGGTGGGAAACGGAGGCTCTACCCCCTCGATCACCCGAAAGATGACCCTGTCGGTTTATCCGCCCGATTGATCGATCCACCGGCGGCGAAAGCACGGCGGGGGCAAACTATATTAGGGGACACCGTCCCTCCGCCTTTGGCCGGTGGGGCCGGGTTCGAGTGTGATTTCCGGCCGAGCCCCCCCAAAATCCCCCTTTAACGGCATTTCGCTTCCATCCATATATCGCGATATATTGATATATTTGCGTCATGGATTCCGGCCTCGACATTGAGGAGCTGACAGCCGTCTACAAGCTGCTGGGCGACGAGATGCGCCTGCGCGTGCTGGCGCTGCTCCAGGGCAACGAGCTGGCGGTGGGGGAGATCCAGAAGATACTGGGCATTGGGCAGAGCACGCTCTCGTCGCAGCTCGCGCTTTTGAAAGAGCAAAACTTGGTGGCGAGCCGCAAGGAAGGCCAGAAGGTTTTCTACCGCATTCCTTCCGAAAACTCGCGCAAGCTGAACCTGCTGCGCGCCGCGTTGGAGAACACCGCGTCGGCCAAGTGGCACGCGCGCGACCGCCGGCACCTGCAGAAGACCTTGCTGGAGCGTTCCGAGTCGTCGCGCGACTTTTTCAACCGGCAGGCGGCCGTGCAGAACCTGCCCTCGCCGGGACAGACCTGGCAGGCGCTGGCGCACGGCTTGATGGGATTGCTGTCGGGTCGCCGGGTGCTCGACCTGGGCTGCGGCAGCGGGCGCCTCGCGCGGCGGTTCGCCGCGGCGGGGAACCTCGTGACGGCGGTGGACAACAGCGAGGAACAGATACGGCTGGCAAAGGCGGACGCGGCGGGCCCGAATCCCGATTTCATCCTGGCTTCCATGGAGGCCACCGGGTTGCCGCCCGATTCCTTCGACGTGGCGCTGCTTTCGCAATCGCTGCACCATGCCGCCGATCCCGCCGGCGTGATCCGCGAAGCACACCGTCTGCTGACGCCGGGCGGACGGCTGGTGATCCTCGACCTGCTGGCCCACGAGGAAGACTGGCTGCGGGGCAAGTTCGGCGACTTCTGGCTCGGGTTCGCCGAGCACGACCTGCGCTCCTGGACCGAAGCCGCGGGGTTCCGCATCACGCATTTCGAAATCACGCCTCCCTCGCCGGAATACCCGGACCTGGAGGGAGTGCTGGTTTTGGGAGAGAAAAAACGAAATGATGAATGATGAATGCGGAAATATGGAAGATGGCCGCTTGACGGTATGCATCCTTTTCCCTTTCACCTTTCCGCTTTCCGCCTTCATCATTAACAACGAAACGATTCCGGAGAATTCATGACTTCCCATCCCATTCACGACCAGATCAAGAAGCGCATCCTCATCCTGGATGGCGCGATGGGCACGATGATTCAGCCGTACAAGCTGGACGAGGCCGATTTCCGCGGCGAGCGCTTCAAGGACTGGCACAAGGACGTGCAGGGGAACAACGACCTGCTGCAGCTGACGCGGCCGGACGTGATCGGCACGATCCACCGGCAGTATTTCGAGGCGGGCGCCGACATCGTGGAAACGAACACGTTCAATTGCAATGCGATCTCGATGGCGGATTACGACATGCAGGGCCTCGTGCGCGAACTGAACGTGGCGGGCGCGCGGCTCGCGAAGTCGATCGCGGAGGAATTCACGGCCGCGAATCCGGACAAGCCCCGCTACGTGGCCGGCTCGATCGGGCCCACCAACCGCTCGCTGGGAATGTCCCCCGACGTGAACGATCCCGGATACCGGGCGATCACGTGGGAACAGCTGGTCGAGGCCTACATGGAGCAGATCGAGGCGCTGATCGAGGGCGGGGTGGACCTTCTGCTCGTCGAAACGGTTTTCGACACCCTGAACTGCAAGGCGGCCCTGTACGCCATCGAAGAGGTTTACCAAAAGGTCGGCAAGCGCCTGCCCATCATGGTTTCGGTGACGATCATCGATCTCGCCGGCCGCAACCTCTCGGGCCAGAGCACCGAGGCGTTCTGGAATTCGGTGTCGCACGCGGACCTGCTCTCGGTGGGCGTGAACTGCGCGCTGGGCGCGGAGCTGATGCGGCCTTACGTGCAGGAGCTGGCGGAGAAGGCGACTGTGTACGTGTCCTGCCATCCCAACGCGGGCCTGCCCAACGCTTTCGGCGGCTACGATCAGTCCGCGGAGTACATGGCCGGGTTGCTCAAGGACTTCGCCGAGTCGAAGTTCCTCAACATCGTCGGCGGCTGCTGCGGCACGACGCCCGCGCATATCCAGGCCATCGCCGAGGCCGTGAAGGCCTTTCCCCCGCGCGAGATCCCCTCGCCGGAGAGGACGCTGCGCCTTTCGGGCCTGGACCCGTTCACCTTCCGCAAGGAAATCGCCTTCCTCAACGTGGGCGAGCGCACCAACATCACGGGCAGTCCCAAGTTCGCCAAGCTCATCCTGGGCGGAGAGTATGACGCGGCGCTCTCGGTGGCGCGCCAGCAGGTCGAGAACGGCGCGTCGGTGTTCGACGTGAACATGGACGAGGGCATGCTCGACTCCGAGGCGGCGATGACCAAGTTCCTGAACCTGGTCGCCGTGGAGCCCGACATCGCCAAGGCCCCGATCATGGTCGACTCCTCGAAATGGAGCGTGCTGCGCAAGGGCCTGCAGGCGATGCAGGGCAAGGGCATCGTGAATTCGATCAGCCTCAAGGAGGGCGAGGAGCAGTTCAGGAAGCGCGCCGCCGAGATCCGCCGCTACGGCGCGGCCGCGGTAGTGATGGCCTTCGACGAGCGGGGGCAGGCCGACAGCTACGAGCGCCGGATCGAAATCTGCAAGCGCAGCTACGACATCCTGGTGAACGAGGTGGGCTTCCCGGCCGAGGACATCATCTTCGACCCGAACGTGCTGACGGTGGCGACGGGCCTCGAGGAGCACAACAACTATGCGGTGGACTTCATCGAGGCCACGCGCTGGATCAAGCAGAACCTGCCGCATGCGCGCGTGAGCGGCGGGATCAGCAACATCTCCTTTTCGTTCCGGGGCAACAATCCGGTGCGCGAGGCGATGCATTCCGCGTTCCTCTACCACGCCATTCGCGCGGGCCTGGACATGGGCATCGTGAACGCGGGCATGCTCCAGGTGTACGAGGAAATTCCCCCGGCGCTGAAGGAGGCGGTCGAGGACGTGCTGCTGAACCGCCGCCCCGACGCCACCGAGCGGCTGGTGAACCTGGCGGATTCGTTCAAGGGCGACGGCAAGGCCAAGGTGGTCGAGGATCAGGCCTGGCGCTCCCTTGCGGTCGAGGCGCGCCTCAGCCACGCCCTGGTCAAGGGCATCATGGATTTCATCGACGTCGACGTCGAGGAGGCGCGCCAGAAGTACGCGCAGCCCATCGAGGTGATCGAGGGCCCGCTGATGGACGGGATGAACGTGGTCGGCGACCTGTTCGGGTCGGGCCAGATGTTCCTGCCGCAGGTGGTGAAGAGCGCGCGCGTGATGAAGAAGGCCGTGGCCGTGCTGATGCCCTACATCGAGGCCGAAAAGGCGAAGAATCCCGATTCGCGCGAGGCCGGCAAGGTGCTGATGGCCACGGTGAAGGGCGACGTCCACGACATCGGCAAGAACATCGTGGGCGTGGTGCTCGCGTGCAACAACTACAAGATCATCGACCTGGGGGTGATGGTCCCTGCCAACGTGATCCTGGAAAAGGCCCGCGAACACGACGTGGACCTCATCGGACTGTCGGGCCTGATCACGCCCTCGCTGGACGAGATGGTGCACGTCGCCAAGGAACTGGAGCGCGGCGGGTTCAAGATTCCCCTGCTGATCGGCGGCGCTACGACTTCGGTCGCCCATACGGCGGTGAAGATCGCGCCGGTGTACAGCCAGCCCGTGGTGCACGTGCTGGACGCCTCGCGCAGCGTGCCCACTGCGGGCTCGCTGCTCACCGCGCACCAGCGCGAGGCCTTCATGGCCGACATCACGGCGCGCTACGACAAGGTGCGCGCCGACCACGCGGGCGCCAACGAGGCGCGCGCCCTGATTCCGATCGACGGCGCGCGCGCGAAGGGGTTCAAGCCCGACTGGAAGGCGGAGGAGGCCGCCGGCAACGTGTTCCGGCCCCTGAAGCCCGGCGTGCACGCGTTCTCCGACTACCCGCTGGCCGAACTGGCGGAGTACATCGACTGGACGCCGTTCTTCCACACCTGGGAGCTCAGCGGCCAGTACCCGCGCATCTTCGACGACCCGAAGAAGGGCGAGGAGGCGCGCAAGCTGTTCGCCGACGCGCAGAAGCAGCTCAAGGACATGATCGCCGACAAGCGGCTGACCGCCCAGGGCGTTTACGGACTATGGCCCGCCAACAACATCGGCGACGACGTGGAGATCTACGCCGACGAAACCCGCCGCGAAGTGATCGGCGTCAACCACGGCCTGCGCCAGCAGGTGCAGAAGGAAGGCCCGAATCCGGGCGAGTACCTGTGCCTTTCGGATTATGTCGCCTCGAAGGAAAGCGGCGTGGCCGACTGGATCGGCGGTTTCGCCGTCACCTCGGGCGCGGGCCTCGACGTCCTCGTGGCCGAGTGGGAGAAGGCGAACGACGACTACGGGGCGATCATGGCGAAGGCCCTCGCCGACCGCCTGGCAGAGGCCTTCGCCGAACGCCTGCACCAGCGCATCCGCAAGGAGTTCTGGGGCTACGCGGCGGACGAGACGATGCCGACGGAGGAATTGCCGAAGGAGAAATACCGCGGCATCCGTCCGGCGCCGGGCTACCCCGCCTGCCCGGACCATACGGAAAAGGGCCTGCTGTTCAAGCTGCTGGGCGTCGAGGAAAAGACGGTGCTGCGGCTCACGGACAGCTACGCGATGTGGCCCGCCTCGGCGGTGAGCGGCTGGTACTACGCCCACCCGCATTCCCGTTACTTCGGGGTGGGTAAAATCGGAAAGGACCAGGTCATCGACTACGCCCGCCGCAAGGGCTGGACGGTGGAGATGGCCGAAAAATGGCTGTCGCCGAACCTCGGGTATAATCCTTAGGAGCGGTAGTCGACACTCAGTACTGAGTACCGACTACCGAGTACTGATTTTTTAGTTTAGAACGCTCTGAAAGGGGCCCTATGAAAAAGTCTTCGATGCTCACCCAGCTCGCTCTCGCGGGAATCGCCGCGGGCCTCGCGGCCGCCGCGCCCGCGCATACCGCCGGGACGACGGTCAAGACCGCCAAGGTCGCCAAGGCCGAAACGGCCGACACGGCGAAGGCCGCGTCCGCCAAGCATGCCTGCGCCGGCAAGAACGCCTGCAAGGGCCGGGGCGGCTGCGCGATGACCGATAAGGATCTCAAGGCGCGGGCCAAGAAACTGGGAATTCCCCTGAGCAAGGCCGGCAAGGCGCATGGTTGTAAGGGCCAAAATGCCTGCAAGGGTTTGGGTGGCTGTAATATGTAAACCGGGTCGATTTCGTCTCACCCTTCGACAAGCTCAGGGTGAGCGGAATCCCATTTCCCGCTCATGCTGAGCTTGTCGAAGCATGAGAATCCCTTATACTCCGCCTGTATGCTATCTCCCCGCTGGATATTCCTCGACTTCGACGGCGTGATCATGGACTCGATGACGCTGAAGCTGGACGCCTATTGTTTCGCGCTCGCGGAGTATGGGTTTTCCCGCGAGGAGGTGCGGCGGGCCCAGTTGATGTACGCGGGCTTGTCGCGCTCGCGCGCCCTGCCCCTGATGATCGAGGCCTTAGGCGGAGAACCGCTGGCGGAGGAAGCCCAGGCGCGCGTGCTCCGGCGGTTCGCCGAGGAAGACATCCGCCTTCGGCCCCGCATGGAATTGTTGCCTGGCGTGCGGGACTTCCTGGAGGAGGCCGCGACGCGAAGCGTCCCGCTGGCGGTGGTGACCGGAACGCCGCAAGGGGTGATCGACGGCACGATGGACCACTTCGATATCCGACGCTATTTTCGCGAGGTGCACGGGTACCCGCCCGCGAAGCCGGCGCATTTGCAGGGGCTTTTGGATCGGCACGGTTTGCGTCCGGACGAGGCGGTCTACGTGGGGGACGCCATTCTCGACTACCGCGCCGCCGAGGAAACGAAAATCCCCTTCATCGGCATCGATCGCGGGGACGACCCGTTCAGGGGGTTAACTCTAACCGCATATTTGAAGGGCCTTCCGGAAATGGGGGATTTGCTAGGATGGAAGGCTAAATGATGAATGATGAGTGAGGAGTGATGAAAGACACGGTGGGGGCGGCTTCCTGCTCCTCATCATTCATCATTCCGCATTCATCACTTTCCTGTATACCGATGCTTCACGTCCTCCGGCTTGCGGGGCCTGAACGCGCGGTACACGCCCCGCGCCCAGGCGTCGAAACGCAGCCAGGCGTCGCGCACCGGTTGTTCCGGCCTTCCGCGAAAGCTCGTGACGTGAAAGTAGTCGAATCCCTCCGGAGATTCGGGAGAGAAGTAGTAGTTCGACACGCAGTTCCGCGTCCGCCCATTCGCCCCGCGGATGGGATTCACCGAGTGGTACGAGGTCCGGTTGGTGTTCATCAGGACCAGGCGATTGAAGCGCGGCTCGATCCGCACGGGGTTTTCCCGCCGCGCGTCCCACAACTCCAGATTGCCCCCCCGGGCGGCCTCCCAGCCCGGCGTCACGTAATAGAGGGCGTTGATGCGCCGGTACTGCCCCAATAACGGATTTCCCGAATTGTCGATATGGGGATTGAGAAAATCTCCTTCCTCCATCGAGCTGAGGCCGCTGCTGTAAAGGTTGGCGTCGGGGTTGAGCTGCCGGATGCCGGTGATTTTTTCCACGGCGCGCAGGACGCGCGGGGATTGCAGGGCGAAGGTGACGTCCTTTAAAACAGGGTCATAGGCGTCCATGTCCACGCCGATGCTCTTGCGTTCCTTGAGGCTGTCGTATTTGCGAAGGCGTTCGGGGGCGGGGAAGGCGGAGGCGATGGCGGAGGCCCAATCCGGCGGCAGCAGGTCGTCCAGAACGAGATGGCGCACGGGGAGGGAGGCGTTCCAGGCCCGGGCCAGGGCGTCCCCCTCGCGCTCGAGGCGCAGGGCGACGTGGTCCGCGATTTGCGAGGATGAGGGCGAGGCGTTCCGGGTCATGGTTTCCATCCTGTTCGACCTATTCGACGCGCGCGTCGGCCTTGGGATCGAAAGCCTCGCGCAGGCCCTCGCCCACGAAGGTCGCGAGCAGCAAGGTGATGAAGAGCGCGGTGACCGAGGTGACGGCCAGCCACGGCGCCTGGAGGTTGTCGAGCCCCTGGCGGAGCAGTTCCCCCCACGAGGGCGCGGGAGGCTGCAGGCCGAAGCCCAGGAAGTCCAGGGAAGTCAGCGCGGAGATGCCGGAGACGAGCATGAACGGCAGCAAGGTGATCACGGGGGTGAGCGCGTTGGGCAGCACGTGGCGCAGGAAAATGCGCCATTCGGGAATGCCGAGCGCGCGGGCGGCCTTGACGTAGTTGAGCCCCTTGAGGCGGTAGAATTCGGCGCGCAGGTAATAGGACAGCCCGATCCACTCGAACAGGGCGACGACGCCCACCAGGAGGGCGAAGCTGCGTCCGTAGATCGCGCCGAGCAGGATGACCACGTAGAGGAAGGGCAGGGCGGACCAGATCTCGATGAACCGCTGGCCGACGATGTCGGTCCGGCCTCCCAGCCATCCCTGCAGGCCGCCGATGAGAATGCCGAGGCTGACGGCCAGCAGGGCGATGAGCAGGGCGAAGGCCATGCACAGGCGGAAGCCGTAAAGAAGGCGCGAGAGGACGTCGCGCGCCGTATTGTCCGTGCCCAGCCAATGCGCGCGCGAAGGGGCGTGCGGCGGGTTTCCTTCCAGGTCGAGGTGCGCGCGGTAGGGTCCCCACTTTACGGGAGGAAACAGGATCCACCCGCCGCTCGCGGCGAAGGCGGGGTCCTCGTCGAGCGCGTGGTAGTCGACCTGGGTTCCCTGTTCGAGGCCGAAAGCCGTGCCGGGGTAGAATTTGAAGGCGGGCGCGTAGACGCCGCCCTTGTAGCCCAGCAACAGCGGGCGGTCGTTGGAAAGAAGTTCGCTGAAAAGCGACAAGACGAAGAGGCCCGACAGGACGAGCAGGGAAAACCACGCGCGCCGGATGGACCGGAAGCGGCGGAACCGGGCGCGGGTGAGGTCAGAGAACACGGAAGACCTCTTCGTTGGCCTGGCTTTCGGGGTTGTTGGTTGTCGGTTGTTGGTTGTCGAAAAAAGGCGGTTCGGACGCGTACGCGCCTTTCCGGTTATTCACTCCAACAACCAAGTACCAACAACCAACAACTTTTTTCATTTCAATCTTATCCTCGGGTCGATCCACACGTACAGCACGTCCGAGAACAGGCGCCCCAGCATGGCCAGGAAGCTGGACAGGATGATGATGCCGAGGACGACGTTGTAGTCGCGGTTCTCGATGGAGTTATAGACGAGCAGGCCCATGCCGTCGATGTCGAAGACCTTTTCGATCAGAAGGGCGCCGGCGAACATCAGGGTGAAGATTTCGCCGGCGCGGGTGGCGAGGGGGATCAGGGCGTTGCGCAGCGCGTGCTTCCATACGGCCTGCCGGAAGGTCATGCCCTGCAGCAGGGCGGTGCGCATGTAGTCCTTGGGCATTTCCTCGAGCAGGGAGTTTTTCATCAGCAAGGTGAGGAAGGCGAACTCGCCGGCCATGTAGCAGAGCAGGGGTAGGGTCATGTGCCAGAGGAAGTCGGTGGTCTTTCCCCACAGGCCATAGGATTCCCAGTCGTCCGACACGATTCCGGCCAGGGGGAACCAGTCGAGATAGCTGCCGCCGGCGAGGAAGGTGAGAAGCAGCACGCCCAGGGCGAATCCGGGCACGACGTAGCCGGCGAAGAGGGCGGCCGACGAAAGAGTGTCGAAAGCCGACCGGTGCCGGAGGGCCTTGTACAGGCCGAGCGGGATGCAGATCAGGTACGACAGCAGGAAGGAGGTGAGCCCGAAGAACAGGCTGACCGGGAACTTCGACCGGATGACGTCCCAGGCGGGTTCGCCGTAGGCGTAGGACATGCCCATGTCGAGGCGCAGAAGCTTGCCGGCCCAGCGCAGGTAGCGAACATGAACGGGCTGGTCGAAGCCGTAATGGCGCTTGATGTTCTCGACTTCCTCGGGCGATATCGACTTGGAGGCGTCGCGGCCCTTGTCGCTCGCGGCCTGCTGGATGCGCGAGATCATTTGTTCCACCGGCCCGCCGGGAACGAACTGCGTGAGCGCGAAGCACACGATGGAAATCCCGAACAACGTCGGGACCATCAGCAGCAGGCGGCGGAGGAGGTAGGCTTGCATGGGGGGAGAAGGCGACGTTCCCGCCGCCGTTAATCGGCCTTCGCCATGCGTCAGGCCCGGCGTTCCGAAATGGCGTCCCGGCGCAGGGTTCTCAGCCGGGTGATGGCGCGGCGGGTCCAGGAAAGGAAATCGCCCAGCGGCAGCAGGCGCTCGGAGATCCGGTAGCTGCCCTTGCTCGTAAGGATCGCGGAATACGGCGTGCCGTTGTACACGCGCGGGGCGAACCTTCCGGTGAGGATGTTCAGGACCTCGCGATGGTAGATCTTGCCGGTCAGGTAGTTCGACGAAACCGGGGTATGGTAAAGGCAGTCGTCGAAGTAGTAATGGGTCACCTGCGACCAGCGCGTCGAGCCTTCCTTGCGGATCTTGGCCCCGCCGTGGACCAGGTTGGAGGCCCAGACGAACACGTCGCCCTTTTGGGCGTTCAGGGTTTCCCTGCGCAGCCCGTGGGCGTTCATCAGTTTCTCGATGTAGTCCTCGTAGCGCAGATAGCTTTGCTCCCCGCGCTTGGTCATGCCCAGGTCGAAGTAGGTGTACTCGGGAAGCTTATGGGAGCCCGGATAGTAGAACAGGGGCCCGTTGTCGGGATGGATTTCCTCCAGCGCGGCCCAGGCGCCGCACATATAGCGCGGGGGAAGGCAACTGAAGTGGATGGCGTCGCTATGCGCGCGCTGCTGCGACCCTTTCTGGAAGTTCAGGGTTTGAAAGGGAAACGGCTCCCTCCCGTACAACAGGCGGAGGGTGGCGAGCACCCGTTCGTTGCCGGCCAGTTCGCGCACCGCGGGCGATTCCCGCCAGGCGTCCTGAACCCGGAAGTTGTAGTCGGTCCCGTCGGACGGCTCCGCCCGGAACAGGGAACTCACCTCGCGCTTGATTCGGTCGGCCAGTTCCTCCGTGGCCGCGCCCCGGAGGATGACGTATCCTTTTTCCCGGAAGTGATGGACCCGCTCGAGGTCTTCCGCGTTCAGGTTTTTCTCCGCCAGATGTTCGGCGAAAAAGGGCGATTCCACCCAAGGCATGTTCATGCGAAGCGAAGTGTCCATGTTTCCCCTGAATGCCGGTCCCCGGTTTCCCCGCCGGGGCGATTCAGGCCAAAAAATAGACTTTAATCCCCCTCTTTTCGGGGTTTCGACAAGCCGTCGATTCCCGACTATTTTTCAAAAAAAGGACGGATCATGAATAGGATTTTGCGTAGGGCGCTGATCGCCGTGAGCAACGTGCCCTGGGTCAACCGCATCCTTTGCACCCATCTGGGCGGGCAGGTATGGCGCGCCGACAAGACGGTGCGTTGCATGGAGTGCGGCAAGATCTGGAAGTACTAGGCGCCCGGAGCGCCTTCAGTCCCGATAGCGCACCGCCCCCGTGTCCACGGGCTGGCTTTTCTTTCCCCGTACCGCGGCGTCCTTGTCCTTGTCGACGAACCAGTAGGGGATGATGGCGTCTTCGCGGTTGTACTTGTCGAGCAGGTATTTCGGCGTGCCGAAGCGGTTCCAATAGAGCAGGCGCGTGTTGTCGGACTGCCACAGGAGGATGTAGGGGACGATGGCGGTCAGGCGGGCGTCGAGCTTCGCGAGGATCTCGTTCCGCTTGCCCAGGTCCATCTCGGTTTTCTGCGCCTCGATCAGCGCGTCGATTTCCTTGTCCTTTACCCCCGGATAATTGTTTGAGGCGATCTCGTCCGCGGTGGAGGATTTCCACGAGGCTTCGGGATCGCGCAGGCGGCTCGCTCCCCAAGCCGCCCAGTACAGGTCGAAATCATGGTTGTCCATGCGCTTGCTGACCGTCGAGGCCGACATCTGGTCCAGGCGCGCGTCGACGCCCGCTTTCTTAAGGTCCTCGAGGTACACGTTGTAGTGCGGCATCACCGAGGCCGTGAGGAAGGTCAGCGAGAACCGCTTGCCGCCCTTCGTCAGCACGCCGTCGGGCCCGGGCTTCCAGCCCGCCTCGGCGAAGAGCTTGCGCGCTTTTCCGGGGTTGTATTCCAGGAAGGGGGCGTTCGGGTTCTTGTTTCCCGGGTACAGGTCGGGGTAATAGGAGTTCAGCAGGAAGTACTGGTTGTACATCAGCTTGTCGTTGATCAGCTCGCGGTTGAGCAGGTGCGAAAGGGCCAGGCGCACGCGCACGTCCTGGAAGAGCGGGCGGCGGAGGTTGATGGCGAAGCCCTGGAAACCCTTGGGCTCCTGGTTGTAGATCGCGTGGCGGGCCACCGCGCCCGTGGCGATGCCCGGGATCTGCGCCACGCCGGTCTGCTCGGCCCACAGCGCGGCGGTATAGATCGGGTAGGCGTCGAAATCGCCCTTCTTGAACGCCTCCAGCGCCTTGTTCCGGTCTTCCATGAAGCGGTATTTGATCTGGCCGAAGTTGTATTTGTACTGGTTGTAGCGGCGGGTTCTTCCCCACCAGTCGTCGCGGCGCTCCAGGGAGATGTAGCGCTCACGCTTCACTTCGCCCAGCCGGTACGGGCCGCTGACGACCTCGAAATCGAAGTTGCGGGTGTTGAAGTCCTTGCCCTTCCAGGCGTGCTCCGGAAAGGCGACGAGGCCGGCGGCCTCCCAGAAGTTGCTCCAGTGCGCCTCGCGCGCCTGGATCCGCAGCGTCAGGCTGTCCACGGCCTCGGGGCGGTCGAAGCGCGACAAGCCCACCCGAAAGATGGGGGTCATGTTCTTCGGGTTCATGATCACGTCGTAGAAGAACTGGAAGTCGCGTACCGTGACGGGCTTGCCGTCGCTCCAGCGGGCGCGGGGATCGATATGGAAGGTGAAGGTTTTCCCGTCTTCCGAGATCTCCCAGCTTTCGGCCAGCACGCCCACCGGTTCGTCCTTGGTCGAATGCAAAGTCACCAGGCTCTCGTAGAGCAGGTCCATCACGCTCTTGGCGAAGCTCGTGTAGTCGAGCCACATGTTGATGGATTTGGGGGAGGGGCCGCCCCACGTCACGTAGGTCCCGCCCGCGGCAGCGGCGGGGTTGGCGATCGGGTCAAACTCTCCGCCGGAGTCGACGACGGCGGCCGTGGCCGCGCCGGCGGCGCCGGGCGCCCCCGAACCCTTCTCTTCTTTTTTCTTCCCGCACCCCGTGAACGCCGCGAGGGCGAGGGTCAGGGAAGCGGTGAGGGCGGCGGAGCGGATGGAGAAAAGTGAAAGCATGGTATCCCCGTCGAGGCGTCTGGAACTGGAAGTCCGGAATCTAGCAAAGACCCGGTTTCAGAAGCCAGAAGTTACCTTGTCCGCCATGACGAAGCCGGTTTGGGGCGCCCTCTTTCGGCCGCTATGGCTGGGGATCCTTTCCATGGGGATCCTGGGGAGCTGCACGCCTGACTGGGGAAGAGGCGAGCCCGGCAGCGTGTACCGGGGGGCGCTGATCGCCAACCTGAAAACCTTCGACCCCGCGCAAGCCTCGGACTCGTATTCGAACCAGAGCCAGTTCCAGGTTTACGAGGCATTGTACGAGTACAAGTACCTGGCCCGTCCCTACGAAATCCAGCCCTGCCTCGCGGCGGCGCTTCCCGAAGTCAGCGCGGACGGCCGCGTTTACATCATCCGCGTGCGCACCGACATCGAGTTCCAGGACGACCCCGCCTTTCCCGGCGGCAAGGGCCGCCGGATCAACGCCCACGACTTCGTCTACAGCATCAAGCGCCTCGTCGACGTGCGCACCCAGACCTACGGCTGGTGGATTTTCGACGGCAAGGTGGCCGGCCTCAACGATTTCCGCGCGGCCTCGGAGAAGCTCCCCCCGCTGCCGGATTCAGTGCACCCCGCCCTGTACGACCGGGAAGTCGCGGGCCTGCGCGCGCTCGACGACAGCACCTTGCGCATCGAGCTCACGCGGCCCTACCCGTACTTCAAGTACATCCTGGCCATGCCGTACGCCGCGTTCGTGGCGCACGAGGTCGTCGACCATTACGGGCCCGAGTTCCTCAACCATCCCGTGGGCACGGGTCCCTACGTGCTCAAGGAATGGCGCCGCGGGCTGCGCCTGACCTTCGAGCGCAATCCCAAGTACCGCCACGGTTTCTACCCCTCCGAGGGAACCGCCGAGGACAGCGCGAACGGCCTGCTGGCGGATTCCGGCAAGGCGCTGCCCTTCATCGACCGCGCGGAGCTATACATCTACAACGAGACGCAGCCGATGTGGCTGAACTTTTTGCGCGGCAACCTCGACCGCAGCAGCATCCCCAAGGACAATTATTCCCAGGCGGTCGACCCCGAGCGCGGGCTGCGCGGGGAGATCGCCGAGAAGGGCGTCACCCTCACGCGCATGTGGCAGCTGGACCTGATCTACATGTGCTTCAACATGATCGACCCCGTGCTGGGGAAGCACAAGAAGCTGCGGCAGGCGATGTCGCTGGCGTACGACGTCGAGACGGTGCTGGACCGTTTTTACAACGGCCGCGGGATCCGCGCGCAGAGCTTCATCCCGCCGGAGATTTCCGGCTTCGACTCTTCCTTCCGCAGCCCGTATGGAACGTACGACGTGGAACGCGCCCGCCGGCTGCTGGCCGAGGCCGGCTTTCCCGGCGGCAAGGGCCTCCCCGCGTTTTCGTACCTCACGATCGCCTCGACCGAGATGCGCCAGCGCGGCGAGCACTTCGCGCAGAACATGGCCGCCATCGGCGTGAAGGTGAACGTGGAGAGCTGCACGTGGCCGGAATACCTGGAACGCATGCAAAATCGCAAGTTCCAGATCGTGGGGGCCTCGTGGATGGCCGACTACCCCGACCCCGAGAACTTTATGCAGCTGCTCTACGGGCCCAACAAGCCGCCCGGAGAGAATAACGCGAGCTACCAGAACGACGCCTACGACCGTCTGTTCGAAAAAGCATCCGTGCTTTCGGACGGCCCCGAGCGGTTCGCCCTGATCGAGCGCATGAAGGCCATCGCGGCCGAGGACGCCCCGTGGATTTTCGTGGTGCACCGGCAAGCCGCCGTGCTTTCGTATAAGCGCCTGGGAAACCTGAAGTCGCACGCCGTGGCGGAGAGCCCGATCAAGTATTACAAGATCGTGGGGACGCGGAAATGAGAACGGTTGTCGGTTGTTGGTTGTTAGTGAGCGCGGGAGGCTTCCCGTGAAAGCGCCTGTGTTTTCCAACAATCAACAACCGACAACCGAAAACGAAACACGTTCGGCCCTCGGAGGAAGTGCCCCATGATCTCCTTCCTCCCGCGCCGTTTGCTGCATGCGCTGGCGACCTTGTTCGGCATCACGCTGCTGATCTTCGCGCTGTTCCATTGGGTGGGCGGCAACCCCGCGATCCGCATGGTGGGCAAGAACGCCACCGTGGAGGAAATCGCGAGGGTCTCGCGCCAAATGGGCTTTGACCGTCCCTTCTGGACCCAGTACCTGGATTACCTCGGCGACCTGGTGCGCTTCGATTTCGGGCGCTCCTGGGAAACCCGGCAGCGCGTCTCGGAAATGATCCTCGACGGGCTCGGGCCGTCGCTTTCGCTGGCGATCCCCGCCTTTCTGCTGGGGACCGTGGTCGCCCTGACCGTGGCGCTCACCGCCGCCCTGTACCGCGACCGCTGGCCCGACCGCACGCTGGTGATGCTCGCGATCGCGGGCATGAGCGTGAGCATGCTGGCGTTCATCATCGCGGCGCAATACCTCTTCGCCTTCCGGGCCGGCTGGTTTCCCATTTCGGGCTGGGAGCCCGGCCTGCGCGGCGTTCCCTTCCTCGCGCTGCCCGTCGGCATCTGGATCGCGGCCAGCCTGGGGTCCGCGGTGCGCTTTTACCGCGCGGTGTTCATCGAGGAGATGCGCAAGGAATACGTCCTCACGGCGCGGGCGAAGGGGCTGGCGTGGCCGCGCATCCTGACCCGCCACGTGCTTCCCAACGCGATGATCCCCGTGCTGACCCATGTGGTCATGGAATTGCCGATGCTGTTCACCGGGTCGCTGCTGCTGGAGAACTTCTTCGGCATCCCGGGACTCGGCAACATGAGCATCAACGCCATCAACGCCTCCGACCTGCCGGTCATCAAGGCCATGACCTTCATCGGCGCGGTCCTGTACCTGGGCGCCAACATCCTGGGCGACGTGCTGTATGCCGTCGTCGATCCCCGCGTGAGGGTTTCCTGATGCGCGATTTATGGGCCCGGATCCGGCGGCGCTTCGGCCGCGACGTATTGGCGACGACTGCCGTGGTCGTGATCGCCTTGTACATCCTGGCGGGCCTGTTGGCCCTCGCGGGCGTTCTCGCGCCCGGCTACTCCCAACAGATCGGCGAGGCCTACGCGCCGCCGTCGGCCGCTCACCCCCTCGGCCTGGACGTGCTGGGCCGGTCGGTGTGGGAGCGCGTCGTCCAGGGTTCGCGCGTCGCGCTCATCGTGGGGTTCTTCTCCACCGTGATCGCCATCCCGCTGGGCACCGTGCTGGGCTTGGTCGCCGGTTACTTCCGGGGATGGATGGACGCCTTCGTGGTCTGGCTCTATTCGACCCTCGACGCGGTGCCGACCATTCTCCTGCTTCTTGCGCTGGCCCTGGTCCTGCCCACGGGCAAGGGACTCGCCACCGTGTGCATCGCGCTCGGCGTGACCTCGTGGGTCAGCACCTGCCGCTTCGTGCGCGGCGAGGTCATCCGCCAGAAGGAGCTCGACTACGTCCGCGCGGCCCGCTCCGTCGGCGCCACCGACAGCCGTATCCTCTTCGTTCACCTGCTGCCGAATGTCCTCCATCTCGTGCTCGTGCAGGCTTCCCTTGTCTTTGTCTATTCGATCAAGAGCGAAGTGATCCTCTCCTACCTGGGCGTGGGGGTGCAGAACTTCCCGAGCTGGGGCGTGATGATCGACGACGCGCGCCTCGAGCTCGTGGGCCGCGGCGTCTGGTGGCAGTTCGCCGCCGCCACGGCCGCGCTGTTCGTGCTCGTGCTGGCCTTCAACCTGTTCAACGATGCGTTGAAGGATGCCTTGGATCCGAAGGAGGGGTAAAATGAATCGGCAGGGTCTCGTCGGCCGCCTTCCCGAAATCATGCTGGGATCCACGCTGGCCGTTTCCTGGCTCGCTGCGATCCTGGCCTTGCCCGACCCGGAATATCAGGGCCTGGAGATTCCCGTCGCCCTGGTGATGAGTCCGCTTTTTGGCGCCTTGTTCGGCTGGCCCTTGGCCTGGCTGGTGGGGAAAACGTCGCGCAAGAGCTCCGGCGCCCTGCTGACACGGATCCCCTTGTACCTGGTGGGGGTCGGCGCCTCCATGCTAGCCGCCTTGCTGGCCCTGCGCGCCTTGTGGTCCTTCTCCACGCGCGGCACCGAGGGATTCATCCTCCCCTTTTTCGCCGTGTTCGGGTACATGTTCCTGGCGCGCCTGAGAAAGCTGGAAGCCTCGCTCGGGCGCACATCGAACCTGCTAAGACCCGGTTTCCGGATCGACCCCTAAACCAGTTGCCTGTATCTTCATCGAAGAGAATCAAGGATCCATGCCCCGCTACGTAGCCCTCCTTCGCGGCGTCAGCCCGATGAACCTCCGCATGCCGGACCTGAAGAAGGCCTTGGAAGCCGCCGGCTTTACGAACGTCAAGACCTTGCTCTCCAGCGGCAACGCCGCCTTCGACAGCCGCAAGGCCTCCGAAGTCGGCCTCCAAAAGAAAATCGAGCAAGCGCTGACGCGGGAATTGGGTAAGCATTTCCTTGCTATTGTGCGCGCCCAGGAAGACCTGCAAGCCCTGCTCGAGGCGGAGCCTTACGCGAAGTTCTCACTGCCGAAGGGGTCCAAGAAGGTGGTCACCTTTCTGCTTCGTGAATCCCCGGCCAAGCTGAAGCTGCCGATCGTTCTGGACAACGCGCGCATCCTCGCGATGGACGGTCATGAGGTGTTCTCGGTCTACGTTCCCGACCCGAAGAAGGGGCCGGTATTCATGAGCCTTCTCGAGAAGACCTACGGCAAGGACATCACGACGCGCACCTGGGACACCGTCCGCAAATGCGCGGCGGCCTGACTTGGGCAAGGTGCGAGAATGGAAAATTCCGTGATCAAGGCTTCAAAGGGACTGTTGGCCTGGATGGTTTTTTCCGGTTGCCTGTTCGACGGCAGCGAGACGTTTTCCGTGAGCGGCCCGCAACCTCATAGCGCCACCGTCGAGCTCGGGGCGGGCGCGTCGTTCAAGGTTACGGCCTCCTGTGTCGGCGCCTGCGGCGAGGTCCTGTACCAATGGCGGAAAAACGGCGTCGACCTGGTGAATGGCAAAACCGTGCCGGGATCCCTGATTGCGGGCGCCCAGGATGCGGAACTGCAAATCAGCAACGTGCATTACCAGGATGCGGGAACTTATTCCTGCTTCGTTCGCCATCCGCCCTCCGACAGCCTGGTCAGCAACCTGGCGATCTTGAACGTGATTCCCCCGCCCTGAAGCGTTAATTAGTTTTCGCCCCAAGGAGATCCCATGGCCAAGACCGACTACAAGAACGCCGACGAATACCTCGCCACCCTTTCTCCCGAGGCGCGCAAGATCCTTGGGACCGTGCGCAAGACGATCCGCGCGGCCGTGCCGGGGGCGGAGGAAGTGATCAGCTACCAGATCCCCGCTTTCAAAAAGGACGGAAGCTGGATCTTCTACTACTCGGCATATAAGGGGCACTATGCCTTGGCCTGCCCGCCGCCGTTCGCCGCCTTCAAGGCCTTCGCGAAGGAACTCGCGCCGTACAAGAAATCGGTGAGCGCCGTCCAGTTCCCGTACGACCAGCCCGTGCCCGTGGAGCTGATCACCAAGATGTCGAAGCATCAGGCGGAACAGATCCAGGCGAAGCCCGCCGCGCGTCCCGTCAAAAAGGCTGCCCCCAAGGCCAAGAAGAAATAGCGGCCGGTTCGCAAATGCGCAAGGACAAAACCCAGGAAGAGGTCAACGAGGCGGAATGGCGCGACCCGGCCAGCTGGCGCGGGGGCTGGCTCGGCTTGTACTTCGGCAAGCGCGACGCGCGCCTGCTGGTGCCGAAGCGCAGACCCGGGGGTGGGTGGACCGTGAACCTGGCCCGCCGCGAAGGCAAGGCCCTGTTGCTCGCCTTGCTGGGCGCCGCGGTGACGGCGCTTCTGGTCGCCCTGGACCGGGCCGCCTAAGCCATTGTCAACCCGACGCATTAAATTTTCGAGCGGCATGAATATGAAGAACATCGTGGCCGACACGCCGTCGGAATACCTCGCGGCCCCGGAACTCCCCGTGCTGGCGTTTGCTTCCGTCGCGGCGTGGGACAAATGGCTGGCGAAGCATCACGCCACGAAGGGCGTGTGGATCAAGATGGCCAAGAAGGCCACGGGCATTCCCTCGGTCACCTGGGACGAAGCGGTGGACGTCGCGCTCTGCCACGGCTGGATCGACGGCCAGCGCCTGGGCCTCGACGAAAAATTCTTTCTGCAGAAGTACACGCCGCGCCGGTCCCGCAGCATTTGGTCCAAGCGGAACATCGCCAAGGTGAAGGCGTTGACGACGGAGGGGCGCATGCGCCCCGCGGGCCTGGCCGAGGTGGAGCGAGCGAAGAAGGACGGCCGCTGGGACGCCGCCTACGGCTCCTCGAAGGAGATGGCCGTCCCGGAGGACTTCCTGAAGGCCGTGAAGAAAAGCAAAAAGGCGCGGGCCGCCTTCGACGCCCTCAAGGCGGCGGGACGCTTCGCGATTTCGTTCCGTCTGCACACGGCGAAAAAGCCCGAGACGCGCGCGCGCCGTTTCGCGGCCCTGCTGGCGATGCTGGAAAACGGGACGTTCAAGTGACGGTCAAGGCGCCGGAGCCGGCGTAACCGCTGTCTTCGTTTGTCGCGTTTTCATCCAAATTTGGCGAATGCTTTACCCTTGACTGACCGGTTTTGCCGGCCGCGCGCGGGCATGTATGTTTCCGGAACGGAATCCTTTGGCTTCCGAAAGAAAGGAACCCCATGTTAAACCGGGAATTGTCTTTTCACAAGACACGACCTGCGCGTGACCCCTCGGATTCAAGACCGGCGTGGTCCGAAAACGATCCCGCCTTCGCCGTCGTCGAGAACGACGACGAAGTGGCGATTCGCACGGAACTTCCGGGACTCTCCGGAAGGGAAGTTTCGGTGCGGTGCGAGAATGGAGTGCTGCACGTTTCGGGCGGGAAGATCGGGATGAACGAGAAAAAGATCGGGCATTTTCGTTCCCGGGAAAACTGGGCGGAAATTTTTTCGCGCTCCCTGGAACTCGGCAACCGCAGGGGCTGGAGCCATGCGCGCGCTTCCCTCAAGGACGGCGTTTTGACGGTGAGGTTGCGGAAGTCCGCCACCGCCGGCGACCCGAGGATCGAAATCCCGGTCCACTAGGGTGCCCGAGGGGGAGGCCGCGGAACCCTACCGGGTCGGCCCCCTCGCGCTTGTTTCTACCGGATTGCCAGGAACACCTTGCCGATGAGGAAGGCGACCAGTCCCGAGGCCGGGATGGTCAGCACCCACGCGACGGCCATGTTGCCCGCCACGCCCCAGCGCACCGCGCTGGCCCGCTTGGCGGTGCCCACGCCCATGATCGAACTGGAGATGACGTGGGTGGTGGAGACCGGCGTGCCGAAGTGGGTCGCGCCGAGGATGACGATGGAGGCGGCGGTCTCGGCGGCGAAGCCGTTCACCGGCTGCAGCTTGATCATTTTGTTGCCCATGGTCTTGATGATGCGCCAGCCGCCGGTCGCGGTCCCGACCGCCATCGCGGTGGCGCAGGCGAACACCACCCAGAACGGGATGTGAAAGGTGTCGATGTAGCCGGCGCCGAACAGGGCCATCGCGATCACGCCCATGATTTTCTGCGCGTCGTTCGACCCGTGGCTGATCGCCATGAAGCCGGCCGAGCCGATCTGGAGGATCTTGAAGGTGTGGTTCACGAAGCCCGCGCGGGCCCTGCGGAAAAGCCACATGATCAGCACCATGATGAGGAACCCGCCCAGCAGGCCGAAGATCGGCGAAAGAATCAGGGCCTTCAGGATCTTGAGCAGGCCGCCCGCGTTCAGCACGCCGAAGCCGTAATAGGAGGCGGCGCCCCCGACCACGCCCCCGATCAGCGCATGCGATGACGAGGAGGGGATGCCGAAATACCAGGTCAGCAGGTTCCAGAAAATGGCCCCCAGCAGCGCGGCCGCCACGATGCCGTTCGTCACCAGGGAGGGATCGACGATGCCCTTGCCGATGGTATTCGCCACCGCGGTGGAGAGGAAGGCGCCGCCGAAGTTGAGCGCGGCCGCCATGAGGATGGCGACGCGGGGCGACAGCACGCGGGTCGAGACCACCGTCGCGATGGCGTTCGCGGCGTCGTGCATGCCGTTGATGTAGTCGAAGGCGAGGGCGATGACCACCACCGCCGCGATGATCCAGATTCCCTCAGCCATGTTTCAGCACGATGCGTTCGACGATGCCGGCGACCGTCTTGCATTTGTCCGTGGCGGTCTCGAGGTAGTCGTAAATGTCCTTCCACTTCATCACCGTCAGCGGATCGATCGAGCCCGAGAACAGCGCGCCGAGGGCGTCGCGCGCCACTTCGTCGGCCACGCTCTCGAGGCGGCTGATCTCCTTGCAGTAGGGGATCACCTTCTCGTACTTGAATCCCGGGATGAGGGGCATCATGGCCTGGATCTGGATGGCCTGCTGGCGGATCACGCTGGCGAGCTGCTTGACCGCGTCCGTGGGCTCCGAGAGCCGGTACAATTGCATGCGCTCGGTTACCGACTCGATGGTGTCGAGGCAGTCGTCGAGGGCCTGCACCAGCTCGTGGATGTCCTCGCGGTCGATGGGGGTGATGAAGCTTTTGTCCAACGCCACCAGGATGTCGTGGGTGAGTTCGTCCGCGTCATGTTCGATGCGCTCCAGTCGGGCCGCGCATTCCGCCGCCTTCTCCGGATGCGCGACGGCCTCGGTCAGGGTCGCGGCCCCTTGTTCGAGGAAAGCGGCGCTTTTCTCGAACAGCTTGTAAAACTGGTTGTTGTTGGGAATCAGCTTGTTGAACATGCTTGTCCTCGGACGGGGTGACTCAGCCGTGAACGGCTTCGTGCCTTCGGCACAGGGAACGGGAAACGCGGAGCAAAGGTAGGTTTCCTGTAGCAAAACGGAAATGAAATTGAAATGCCGAAGCGGCCTGGAATGCTCCAAAAAAGCCGAAATTTCTTGAATTTAACCGGGCTCACCCGGGTAGTTTATTGCGCATGACCGGAAAGCAGGTGAGGATCGCGGGTTGGAGCGCGGCGGTGGTGTTGATCGCCCTGCCGGGGATCGCAATGCTCTTCACCGGTGAAGTGCGCTGGGGGGTGGGCGATTTCGTTTTTTGGGGGGCGCTTCTCGTCGGCGCGGGAATCGTCCTGGAGATCACGGTGAGAAACAAGGCCGACCGGACTTACCAGCTGGGGATGGGGGTGGCCCTGGCCTCGACCTTTCTGCTGATGTGGATGGCCGCGGCCGTGGGCATCCTCGATGGGGCCGACTGGCTATTGGGCGGTGTGTTCGTCGTCGGCTTGCTGGGAACGGCTTTGTCCGGCTTCAGGGCCGCCGGGATGGCCCGCGCGCTGACGGCGACGGCCGTCGCCCAGGGGATCGTCGGGCTGATCGCCTGGGGAACGGGCCTGACCCCCGTGCCGGTTCTAAAAATCGTGGTCCTTACGGCCTTCTTCGTCGCGCTCTGGCTCGCCGCGGCGCTGCTGTTCCGCAGGGCCGCGGCCGCGCGCCCGGGTCGGTGAGTCCACCGAAGGCCCGCTCTTCAAACGGGATCGGCTTCATCCGATCTTCCCATTATTTGATAAGGTACGCACTTTTTTTGTTTCCCGCGCCTGTCCATGAGTCACAAAATGTATCGAACGTATTGAAAATCACGAATCCTTGAGAAGACGGTTTTTCTTTCGCGGATTCCGCTTGACCGTCCTCCGCGTAGGTGTATGTTGAGGATCGGCTTTCGAATGGAAGGAGTCTCCCATGCCTAATCGCCAATTGTCTCACCTTGCCGCACCGTCCCGCGGAGCCTCTCCTCTCTTCGCCGTCTTCGAGGATGAGCACGAAGTGGACGTCTTCGCCGACCTGCCGGGACTCTCCGGCGCGGAAGTCTCGGTGCGGTGCGAGGAGGGGGTACTGTACATTTCCGGCGGGAAGGTCGACATGAACGAGAAGCGGGTAGCCGGGCACTTTCGTTTCCGGGAAAACTGGGCGGAAATTTTTTCGCATTCCCTGGAGCTCGGCGATCACATGGACTGGAGCCGCGCGGACGCCTCTCTCAAGGATGGCGTTCTGACCGTGAGACTGCCAAAGTCCGCCGTATCCGCCAGCCCGAGGATCGAAATCCCGGTCCACTAAGACGGTCCACTAAGACGGTCCACTAAGACGGACGGCGCGGAGCGAGAAGGCGAATCGCGCGTAGGGGCGGACGGCCGTCCACCCCTACCTACGCGTCATTTCCGCATATAACGCGCGAATCGCCTTTTCGTAATCGGCGTTGGCCACGCCGATAATGATGTTCAGCTCCGACGCGCCCTGGTCGATGATGCGCACGTTGACCTTGGCCTCGGCGAGGGCCTTGAAGACCTTCGCGGCCATGCCGATCTGGCGGGCCATGCCCTCGCCCACGACGGCGATCAGGCACAGCTCGCTTTCCACCTCCAGCTTGTCGGGCTGCAAAATGCGCTGGGCATCCTCGCGCAGGGCCTCGGACTTGTCCCCGATCTCCTCCGACGCGATCAGCACGCTCATGCTGTCGATGCTGGTGGGGCAATGCTCGATCGACACGCCGTGCGTCTCGAACAGTCCCAGGAAGCGGCGCGCGAACCCGACTTCCTTGTTCATCATGTTCTTTTCCACCGTGAACAGCGAGAAGTTCTTCTTGCCGGCGATGCCGGCGATGTCATACTGGGTCACCTCGGGCAGCTTCGCCACGATCAGTGTGCCCGCGTCGTCGGGCTTGTTGGTGTTGCGGATGTTGATCGGGATCCCGGCCTCGCGCACGGGCGCGATGGCCTCGTCGTGGAACACGCTCGCGCCCATGTACGACAGCTCGCGGATCTCGCGGTAGCTCACCAGGTCGAGCGGGTGCGGGTTCTCCACGATGCGCGGGTCGGCCATCAGCAGGCCCGATACGTCCGTCCAGTTCTCGTACAGCTCCGACCTCGACGCGCGCGCCGCGATGGCGCCCGAGATGTCCGACCCGCCGCGCGAGAAAGTCTTCACCTGCCCGTGCGCGTCCGCGCCGTAGAACCCGGGAATCACGTAGCGCTTCGATTCGTCCTTCAGCCGCGCCCCGAGGGTTTCGTAACTGCGCGGGTCGAGCCGCCCGGTCTTGTCGAAGAAAATGCATTCGGCGGGCTCGACGAATTCGGCGCCCAGGAAGGCGGCCATCAGCCTGCCGGAGAAATATTCGCCGCGCGCGGCGATGAAGTTCCTGTCGGCCCCGTTCACGATTTGCTTGTGGAAGGCCTCCATCTCGGCCGCCATGCCCGCGTTCAATCCCAGCTCCTTCTCGATTTCGAGAAAGCGGTCGCGGATCAGCGCGAACGGGGCCTCCAGCGGCATGTTCTTGCGCACGGCCTCGTGGCACATGTACAACAGGTCCGTCAGCTTGGCCTCGCCGGAATGCCGCTTGCCCGGGGCCGACACCACGATCACGCGGCGGCGCGGGTCGCGGTCGAGAATATCCCGGATTTTGAGGAACTGGCGGGAGTCGGCGACGCTGGAACCCCCGAATTTGCTGGTAATGCGGCTCATGGTGGGCGAAAGGTAAGAAACAGGGGGCAGATAGGGATGGTGCCATGAGGCCGCTTGCGGACGAATCATTGGGGCGCGTGGGTGGACACGTTCCGCAAGGTCGAACGCGCGCAGGGATGGGTCGACGCGGCGGTTTTTCGACGGGCGGTCGTAGGGGCAAATAATTATTTGCCCTACGATTGCATGGAATCACCCGTATACGTCGAAAAACCGCCGCGCGAACGCCTCGGCCTGGTCGGCCGGGAGCCGGTTGATGCCCGCGGCGAGGGCGCGGCCGCCGCCGGTGGGAAACTCCCGGGCGAGATCGGAGGCACCCGGCGCGTCCTTCCGCGCGCGCGGCGCGCGGATCGACACCTGGAAGGAACCGTCGTGCAGGGTCTGCAAAAGGGCGACCGCGCGGTCCGGCTCGCGCAAGGCCATCCGGCTCGCGAAGGTCGAGCCGAGACGGCGCGCCCACGCCTCGGGAGGAAGCCGGAAGAGCTGCGCGCCTCCGTTCTTACCCATGGGCGCCCTTTCGGGGCGCAGGTCCCCCAACCTCTCCTCGTCTTCGTGCATTTGGCGCCTTAGCGGTTCGATCAGGCCCGATTCGTCCAGGAACGCCATCGGGTCCCGGTAGGCGTCCATGCGCTCCGCCACCTCGAGGGGATGAAAAAGCACGTCGGCGGGGGTTTCGCCGTGGGCGTTGTAATTGATGAGTTCGCCGGCTTCGCGGAGGATTTCGAGCGCGCCCGCGCCGAGGCCGAGGGGGGCCAGGAGGGCGGCGGCGGCCTGGGGAAGGTTGTCGCCGAACGCGGCCATGGCGGCCCACCGCGGATCGGCCCCCGGAAAGGCGGCGTGAGCCAGCAGGGCCGTGCAGGTCCCTCTGGTATTTTGAATGCGAGTTTTCAGATTGGACCGGGTAGGAATCGCTCCCGCCTCGTGATGATCGTACCAGAATATCCGGACCGTCGGGTTTTCGAGGAGGCGCTCCAGCGCGGGCCGGTTGCTGTCGAGGCTGATGTCGAAAACGTAAAGGTCCTGGCCGTCATCGCCGGAAACCCGTTGCAGGAGGGCAATTTCGCGTTTCAGGCCCGTGATGCGCGCGTCGGGCCTTATCCCCGAAAGCCCGGCGATATGCTGGCTGATGATGCCGTCGGCGTCGCCGTTAAAAAGGAAACGGACCTGCGGTGAAAACTCGGGAAGATTCATAGGATATTTGTATTTTCCCCGGTCTTGACACGAAATCCGTATCCGGAAGATTCCGGATACCGTCAAGGATAAAACAACGATAAAAATTGAAGGGCGTACGGTGTCCGGAATACGGATGCCGTGAAGGCAACCATGGATCTCAATATCGAACTGCCCCTGTTCCTCGGTTTCGCGGGAGGCCTCGCGGCCGTGGCCTATGCGATCTGGAAGTCGCGCTGGATCATGGGGCTCGAAGTCCCCGATGAAAAGCTCCGCCGCATCGGGGGCTATGTCGCCAAGGGCGCGATGGCTTTCCTCTCGCGCGAGTACAAGGTCCTGCTTCCCATCGCCCTCATCGCCGCGGCGCTTCTGTTCTTCGGCGGCCATAGCCATCTCAAGTGGGAGGCCCTGACCTTCCTGCTCGGCGCGGGCTGCTCCGCGCTCGCCGGCTACTTCGGCATGCGCATCGCGACGCAGGCCAACTCGCGCACCACCTGGGCCGCGCGCACCGGCCTCAACGAAGCCCTCAAGGTTTCCTTCGCCGGCGGTTCGGTGATGGGCATGAGCGTGGCGGGCCTCGCGCTCATCGGCATTTCCAGCATCCTGTACGCCACCATCCACGCCTTCGGCCGCGACGCCGAGGCGCTCGGGTCCTGGTCGCTCCCCATCCTTTCCGGCTTCGCGCTGGGCGCCTCCTGCATTGCGTTGTTCGCGCGCGTGGGCGGCGGCATATACACCAAGGCCGCCGACGTCGGCGCCGACCTCGTCGGCAAGGTCGAGGCCGGCATCCCCGAGGACGACCCGCGCAACCCCGCCACGATCGCCGACAACGTGGGCGACAACGTGGGCGACGTCGCGGGCATGGGCGCCGACCTGTACGAGTCCTTCGTCGCCTCGGTGCTCGGCTGCATGATCCTCGGCCTGGCCATCGACGCGCCGCCCGACCTGAAGCTGCGCCTGTGCCTGCTGCCGTTGGTGCTCGGCGCCGCCGGCGTGATCGCCTCCATCATCGGCATGTCCCTGGTGCGCGTACGCGAGGGCGGCTCGCCCCAGGCGGCCCTGAACCGCGGTTCCTTCGTGGCCGCCGGCCTCGCGGCGCTGTTCAGCTGGCCGATCTTCCATTACGGCCTGAAGGGCATGACCTTCGCGCAGGGCTTCACCGCCAACAATCTTTTCGTCTGCACCATCATCGGCGTGGTGGCCGGCACGGCCATCGGCCTGCTCACCGAATACTACACCGGCACGGGCCGGCGCCCCGTCGACTCCATCGTGCGCGCCTCCGAAACGGGTCCGGCGACCACCTTGATTACCGGCCTCGGCGTGGGCATGGCCTCCACCGTGCTCCCCGTGGTCGTCATGGCCCTGACCGTGCTCCTCGGCTACTGGCAGGCCGGCCTGTTCGGCGTCGCCATCGCCACCGTGGGCGTGCAGCTCACCTTGGGCATCCAGCTCGCCGTCGACGCCTTCGGCCCCATCGCCGACAACGCGGGCGGCCTCGCCGAGATGTCGGAGCAGCCCCCCCACGTGCGCGCCAATACCGACAAGCTCGACGCCGTCGGCAACACCACGGCCGCCATGGGCAAGGGCTTCGCCACCGCCTCGGCGGCCCTCACCTCCGTGGTGCTGTTCTCCGCCTTCAAGGAAGAGTCCGGCGCGGGCACGATCGAGATCACCGACCCCATGGTGCTGATCGGCCTGCTGCTGGGCGCGGTCGTGCCCTACCTGTTCTCCTCGATGTGCATGATGTCGGTGGGCCGCGCCGCCTTCAAGATGGTGGAGGAAGTCCGCCGCCAGTTCCGCACCATACCCGGCCTGCTCGCCGGCAAGGCGGAGCCCGACTACGGGCGCTGCGTCGACATTTCCACCTCGGCCGCGCTGCGCGAAATGATCCTGCCCGGCCTGCTCGCCGTGCTTTCCCCGGTGGCCGTCGGCTTTCTGGGCGGCGTGCCGATGCTGACGGGCTTCCTGGTGGGCGTGACCATCTCGGGCGTGGCGCTCGCGATCTTCATGTCCAACGCGGGCGGCGCCTGGGACAACGCCAAGAAGACCATCGAGGCCGGCGCGGGCGGCGGCAAGGGTTCGGAGTCGCACAAGGCCGCCGTGGTCGGCGACACCGTGGGCGACCCGTTCAAGGACACCGCGGGGCCTTCGCTGAACATCCTGATCAAGCTCATGGGCGTTATGTCCGTCGTGATCGCTCCCATGCTGCGCCGCTATTGGGGAAATTAACGGATCGGTTTTCGACGGCTGCGACCGGCGTCCCGCGACGTTGCTCCTCCTCGTCGTACTCCCGGTACGACTGCGTCGGAGCGCCTTGCGGGCCTTGGTCTCGCTCGCCGGAAACCGATCCGTTACTCCTTTCTTTTTGAAAACATTATTTTAGGCATACTACGCCGAGGTGAACCATGGAACGCAAGAATCGACTTTACCAGATCCTGTTTCCCAACCAGGCCCTGATCGCCTCGCAACTGAACCCCGAGGAGTTCGCCCAGCACTACCTGGTGGGGTCCACCCGCCATTACAGCGGCAAGCTGGCTTTCGCGGAGATCGACGGCAGCTTCCGCCACCCGTACTTCAAGATCGACGAGGCCTTCGCCGAGCTGAAGCCGCATCCGGACGGAACCCCCAAGCGCACCAAGTTCATCTGCTCCTACCGCGTGATGGAGCACATGGATTTCGACTTCATCCTGAAGCTGTACCTGACCACCTCGGAGGGGGCCGTCCTGGAGCTCAGCCCGGGCGTGTACGACAAGACCCACCAGCCGGGTTTCCTGCGCACTTACGCCGAGATCGCCCCGCTGTCGATGCTCGTGCTTTCGCCGTTGTCCATGCCCGACTTCGGCACCTTCATCACCGAGCCGGGCAACCCCAAGGGCGCTCCCAAGCTGTTCTACGCGCAGATCGATTTGAACACCGAGGAGTTCCTCGAGACCTTCGAGAAGAACCCCTTCGCCCAGGCGCCGTTCTCCTTCCTGCACCCCTCCAAGCTGCGCGACGCGATCCTGGGAATGCGGGACGAGCCCGCCAAGTCCACCAAGGGCCTCTCGTTGTTCTGTCCCCTCGACCAGATTTCCTTCAAGAAAATCCGTCACGGGTTCATGTTCGCCTCGCCGGACCGCTACAAATTTTTCCCCATGCCCTCGCCGCAGGAGATCGAAGCCAAGAACTTCAAGTTCTGGCAGGGGATGTAGCCGGAAGCTTACAGCTTACAGCGAACAGCAAAAAAGGCGGCCGCCCTGGCTGCCTTTTTTGTTTTCCGCTATTCCCTATTCGCTGTAAGCTGTCCGCTGTAAGCTAACTCACCCTCGGCGCGTTCTGCTTGCGCATCATCTCGGCCAAGGTGTCGTCCGGCAGGGCGTGGGTGAGCGCGTCGCGCGCCTTGTTGGCGAGCCCGCTGACCACCGAGGTCTTGCCCGCCATCAGGGCCTCATAGCCGTCGCGCGCGACCTGGGCCGGGTCGGCCAGCCCGTCGCGGTGCTCCTCCCAATGCGCGTCGCCCGCGTTTCCGAAAAAACCCGTGTCGGTCGCGCCCGGGAGCAGCGCGGTTACCGTGACGCCCGTGCCTTTCCATTCGTTGGCGAGGGCGTGCGAGAGGCTGTGGACGTAGGCCTTGGTGGCCCCGTACACGGCCAGCAGGGGCGAGGGCATCTTGCTGACCACGGAGGCCAGTTGCAGGATACGGCCGTCGCCGCGCGCGACCATTTCGCGTCCGAAAAGATGGCTGAGCGCGGTGAGCGAAACCAGATTGACCTGGATGATTTCCAGGTGGCGGCCGAGGTCGGTGTCGAGGAACGCGCTGAACTCTCCCTGCCCCGCGTTGTTGACCAGGATGTCGACGCGCACGTTTTCGGAGAGCGTCCAGGCATAGATTTCCTCCGCGGCGTCCGCGATGGACAGGTTCACGGGAAGGGTGCTTACGCGCGCGCCCTCGTCGCGAAACTCCCGAGCGCAGCGTTCCAGGTCCTCCTCGCTGCGAGCCACGAGCACGAGATCGAATCCTTCCTGCGCGAACACCCGGGCCAGCTCGTACCCGATGCCGCTGGTGGCGCCCGTTATCAGGGCGGTTTTTCCGGTCCCGTCTTTCATGCGGACCTCCTTGTTTTTGTTTACAAGCAGGCTACAAAGCCCGCGAAAAGGGGCAAGTAATCCGGGGGCAAGTTTTCGTCAGGAATGCGCATGGCGTGTCCGCCCCCGGGGTGTATATTCCTGTGCGAACGCCCCCGGGAGAACCCATGAAGAAAACCGCCCTCGTCCTGACGTTGGTTACCCTCCTCCTGCTCGCCCTGGGCCTGGGGGGGTGCGGCTTCGTCGGTTCCACGCCCATCTCTCCCGAGCACCCTCCGGGATTCTTCATGGGGATCTGGCACGGCATGATCGCCCCCTGGACCTTGATCCTGCGCCTGTTCTTCGAGATCAAGATGTACGCGGTGCCGAACAACGGCTGGTTCTATGATCTGGGCTATTGGATCGGCATCACGGGCTCGATCCCGTTCGGGTGGCTGGCCGCGATAATCGCCGTCCTGGTCCATGTTTTTATGGGATAAACGCCGGGCTGCGAGCGTCGCAATGCGGCGTTGCTCCTCCTCGGCGTACTCCCGGTACGCCTGTGTCGGAGCGCCTGGCCTTGCTCGCTCTCGCACCGGCTTGGTGAGGCGGGATTTGAAACCGGAGCGCTAAAATTTATTGAAAAACGTCACTTTGTGCCGCTTGAGGCCGTCCTAAATGGATGCTAGGTTGGTACCGTAGCAGCGATTTTTCCACAGTTTTGGGCCCAAACTTCTCATGTCTTCCCCCGATTTCGTCCATCTTCACGTGCACTCGGAGTATTCGATGCTCCGGGCCACCTCCCGCGTTCCGAAGCTGATCCAAAAGGCCCAGGAACTGGGCCAGATGGCGCTGGCGCTGACCGACCACGGCAACATGTTCGGGATGCTGGAGTTTTTCACGGGGGCGAAAAAGGCGGGGCTGAAGCCGATCATAGGGTGCGACCTCTACGTGGCCCCGGACTCGTGCCGCAACACGAATTACGCGGCGGGCGAGCGGGCGTGGCACCAGGTGGTGGTGCTGGCCGAGAACGAGACGGGGTACCGCAACCTGCTGCAGCTATGCTCGGTGGGGTATCAGGAAGGTTACCATCAAAAGCCGCGCGTGGACCGGGCCGCGCTGGAGAAGTTCGGCGAGGGCCTGTTCTTTTTGATTCCCAACCTCGACAGCGAGGCGGGATCGTGTTTTCTCAAGGGCCAGGAGAAGAAGGCCCTGGAGTCGCTGGAGTTCTACGCGGCCTTCGGCCGGGACCGCGTCTACCTGGTCGTGCAGGACCACGGCGTCGAGGACGAGCGGACGATCAACAAGTTCTTTTTGCGGCTGCACGAGGAGTCGGGCTGGAACCTCCTCGCGGCGAACGACGTGCATTACACGGAGCGCCGCGAGGCCGCCGCGCACGAGATCGTGCTGTGCATCGAGGCCAACACGCGCCTGAACGATCCGTCGCGCCCCCGCTTCCCCTCGGACCAGTATTACCTGCGTTCCGGGGAGGAGATGCAAACGCTGCTGGGCCGCTACCCCGGCGCGCTGGAGAACACCGTGAAGCTGGCCGAGGCCTGCAACGTGGAGATAAGCTTCGGAACGCTGCATCACCCGCAGTTTCCGATTCCCCCGGAGCACGGGGACGCGGACGCGTTCCTCGCGCACCTCGCGCGCGCGGGCCTGAAATCCCGGTACTCCGAGGTTACCCCGGAGCTGGTCGAACGCCTCGAATACGAGCTCGCGGTGATGAAGAACATGAAGGTCGCGGGCTACATGCTCATCGTGCAGGACTTCATCAACGCGGCGAAGGAACGGGGGATCCCCGTGGGCCCGGGCCGCGGCTCCGCCGTGGGCTCGCTCGTGTGCTACGCGATCGGCATCACCGACGTCGACCCGGTGCGCTACAAGCTGCTGTTCGAGCGCTTCCTCAATCCCGAGCGCGTGTCCATGCCCGATATCGACACCGATTTCTCCGACGGGGGCCGCCAGGAGGTCATCCAGTACGTGGTGGACAAGTACGGCACGGAGTCGGTGGCGCAGATCGTGACGTACGGCCGCCTGAAGGCCAAGGCCGTGCTGAAGGACGTGGCGCGCGTCCTGGGCATCGACCACAAGGAGATCGAGCGCCTCAACAAGTTCATCCCGCCCCTCGCGCGCGGCCTCGTGCGCCCCCAGGGCGACAAGAACCGCGAGGTCACGTACGCCTCCGACATCCAGGAGGTCATGACCGCCCTCACGGCCGGCGGCGAGCTGTACGCGAAGCTGTGGGAGCACGCGCTCAGCCTGGAGGGAATCGTGCGCCAGGCGGGCATGCACGCCGCCGCCGTCATCATCGCGCCGCGCGCCGTGGTCAACTTCGCCCCCCTGTTCCAGCAGCCGGGTTCCGACCAGGTGATGATCCAGTACGACATGCGCTACTCCGAGGACATCGGCCTGCTCAAGATGGACTTCCTGGGCCTGCGCAACCTGTCGGTGATCCAGGACTGCATCGAACAGATCCAGCGCAACCACGGCGTGCGCATCGACCCGCTCAAGCTCGACATGGAGGACCCGAAAACCCTGGAGATGCTGGGCAAGGGCCTGACCGTGGGCGTGTTCCAGTTCGAATCCGGGGGCATGCAGGACTACCTGCGCAAGCTTCGCCCCGGCGGCCTCGAGGACCTGATCGCGATGAACGCGCTTTACCGCCCGGGCCCCATGGAATTCATCCCGCAGTACATCGCCCGCAAGCGCGGCACCGAAAAGCCGGACTACTACCACAAGGATCTGGAGCCGATCCTGAGCGAGACCTACGGCGTGATCGTGTACCAGGAGCAGGTGATGCAGCTGGCGCAGGTGCTGGCCGGCTTCTCCCTGGGCAGCGCGGACCTGCTGCGCCGCGCCATGGGCAAAAAGGACGAGAAGAAGATGGCGGAGCTCAAGCCCAAGTTCGTGGACGGGGCGAAGGCCCGCGGCTACGACCCGGCCCTCGCGCTCCGCCTGTGGGAGATCCTCGTTCCGTTCTCGAGCTACGCGTTCAACAAGTCCCACTCCGCGGCCTACGCCCTGGTGGGCTACCAGACCGCCTACCTCAAGGCGAACTACACCGCCGAGTTCATGGCGGCCAACATGAACTCCGAAATGCAGGACACGTCGCGCCTGGTCGTGCTCCTCAACGAATGCAAGCAGATGGGCGTGGAAGTGCTGTTTCCCGACATCAACCGCAGCGAGGCGACCTTTCGCGCGGAGAACGGGAAGATCGTCTACGGGCTCGCGGGCATCAAGAACGTGGGCGTCCAGGCGGTCGAGAAGCTCGTCGAGGAACGCGGGAAGAACGGCCCCTTCACCTCGCTGTTCGATCTCTGCAAGCGCGTCGACGGCCAGGCCCTGAACCGGCGCGCCCTGGAGTCGCTGATCCTGGCCGGCGCGCTTCCCGTGGATTTCCCCGGCAACCGCGCGGAGCAGTTCGCCGTGGTGGAAACCGCGCTGGCCTGGGCCGCGAACCTGCAGGCCGACCGCCTGGCGGGCCAGGTCAGCTTGTTCGACGCGGGCGGGGACGGCGGCGCCGACGCCGCGCACGAGCCGGCGATGCCGCAGCTGGACCCGTGGCCCTACCACGAGCTGCTCGAGAAGGAGAAGGAGGTGCTCGGCCTCTATCTGTCCGGCCACCCGCTCGAGCCCTACCGCATGGAGCTGGAGGGCTTCGCCACCGCGCCCCTGGATCCGGAGCGGCTGCACAAGCACAACGGGTCGAACGTCATCCTGGGCGGCATGATCACGCGGCTCAAGCAGCGCATCAGCCCCAAGGACAACCGCACGTTCGCCTTCGCCGACCTGGAGGACTTCGTGGGCAAGGTCGACGTGGCGATCTGGTCCGACGTGTTCGAGAGCGTGCGCCACCAGGTCGAGGTCGATTCCATGGTGCTGATCCGCGGCGCCCTGACCTGGGACGAGGAGCGGCGCGTGCACAAGCTCACGGCGACGAAGGTCCTCAACCTCTCCGAGGCGCGCGAAAAGCTGGCCAAGAGCGTGCACGTGCGCTTGCACACGGCCGGCCTCCAGCCCGAGCAGCTGGAAAAGATGCAGACCGTGTGCACCCGGTTCCCCGGCGATTGCCGCCTGGTTTTCCACCTCGAAAACCCGCACCGCGACCCGCTCGACATCGTTTCGGACGCCTTCCAGGTCAGCCCGGACCCCGAATGCTTCGACAAGCTGCAGGAATTCGTGGGGGCGGGGAACGTGTGGCTGAGCGCGAAAGGGTACGGCTGACTGTCCTCCCGGGAAAAACCTCGGCCGCGTCCTGGAATTACATTAATGTTTTTCATGGAGCGACTTAAGAATATCCCTCGTCCGGAACGAGCCGGGCAATATACTGGACCCAAATGATACAGGGAAAAAAAGTCGTCGTGGTTCTCCCGGCCCTCAACGCCGAGAACACGCTCCAAAAAACTTACGCGGAGATGCCGCACGACATCGTGGACGAGATCGTGCTGGTCGACGACGCCAGCGAGGACGCGACGGCGCGGCTGGCGGAGGCCCTTGGCATCCATCACGTCCTGATCCATTCTCGGCGCGGCGGCTACGGCGCCAACCAGAAGACCTGTTACGACAAGGCCCTGGCCGTGGGCGCCGACATCGTCGTGATGCTGCATCCGGATTACCAATACACTCCGCGCCTCATCACCGCCATGTGCAGCATTATCGCCCAAGGAGTCTATCCGGTGGTGTTCGGCTCCCGCATTCTGGGCGGAGGGGCCCTGCGCGGGGGAATGCCCCTTTATAAATACGTTGCCAATCGCACGCTCACGCTGGCGCAAAACCTGCTGCTGGGGCAAAAACTGTCGGAGTACCATACCGGCTATCGCGCTTATGCGCGCGAGGTGCTGGAGTCGGTAAACTACCGGGCCAATTCCGACGATTTCATATTCGACAACCAGATGATCGTCCAAATCTTCGAGCGCGGCTTCGCCATCGCCGAGGTGACCTGCCCGACGAAGTATTTCCCCGAAGCCTCGTCCATCAACTTTCGCCGTAGCGTCCGGTATGGCCTGGGGGTTCTGGGCACTTCCTTTCTGGGGTTCCTTCGCAGGATGGGCTGGTCGAATTCCGAACTATTCGCGCGGCGGCAAGGGCCATGAAGAGAATCGGGCCCGGCGGCCTGCCTCTCCTTTTTGCGGTCGTGTGCCTGTCGTTGGCATTCCGTCTGGACTTTCAGCAGCTTCACAACGATTACTGGGACGTACACTTCATCGCAAGCCACCTTTCATGGGCTGACCGCGCGAGCTGGTTCAACCCGCAGTACCCCATAGGCTACGTGCTGCTGCTCAAGGGACTCCTGGGTTTCGGATCTCCCGCCGTGCCCGCCATCCTCGCCAACATCGCGTTCACCGCCGGGACGGTATGGATCGCCGCCCGCCTGTATGCCGGCTTTCTGGCGCCACCCTTTGCCGCTTTCGCCTTGCTGGCTCTCTGCTTATACCCCGATGTTTTCAAGTACGCTACGGCCGGGGGCGGCGACCCGGGGGCGGTGTTTTTCTTCGTGGCGGGCGCGGCCTTGTTGATTTCCCGGCTTCACCGTTCCCCGCCTCCCGGTGAAAATCATGTCCTCTTTTTCGGGGCGGGCCTTCTCTTCGGGGTCTCGGCATTATTCCGGTACCATGCCTTGGTGGCCGCGGTCCTGCTGGGGTTCGCGCTGCTGGCTGTCTATCCCCGGTATTGGAAGTCCGCTTTCCTCGTCGCGGCGGGGACCGCATTGGCCTATAGCCCTCAGTGGGCCGTCAATCTCGCCTCGGGCCACAGCCTGATGGAAACACAATTCGGTCCCATGAACGTCTACGACCTCATGCACGGCCTGAATTGGTACCGGATCACCGAGGTCGAATTTCCTGCATCCGTTGGGCAAATCATCGCGGAGGATCCCGGCCTCTTCCTGCGGAAATACCTGGCGGCTCTCTGGTCGTTCAAGCATGCCTATTTGCCCGCCCTCCTCGCGGTGGCCCTCGAGCGGGATCCCCGCGCGCGCCGCGTCGCGGGCGCCCTGGCCTTGTGGTCGGGCGCCTACTTCCTGATTTTCTCCGCGACCACCAGCGGACGCCAGGCCCTGCTGGCCGTACCGTTGACCTTCCTGTCGCTCGGGATGTCGGCGCACGCCGTCTGGACCCGGCTTGTCGGCTATCCCTCTTCGCGTCCTTTCCCTTCCCTGCGGGCCGCGGGCCTTTTGCTGCTCGGCGCATCCTTGCTCGGCCTGCACTTCTATCGCGACCTGGCCCTGCTCGCCCAGCGCTCCCGCGCGCGCGACTCGGCTCTTGCCGTGGAGGCCTTCTTGAAGAATGCGGGAGTGACGCGCGCATCCCAGGCGTTCACCAGCGACTACGACCTTTATTTCAGGACGATTCCCGGCCCCGTGCCCTACTTCAATGGCGGTGCGCCGCGCCTGGGAACCTATCTCTACAACCAGACCTACCCAGAATTCCCGGTCGATTCGCCGGCGGCTTTCGTGGAGACCTGCCGTGCCCGCGGGGTCCGGTTCGTCGTCCTCGGGCCCGAAATCCCATGGCTTTCCGCGCCCCTCACAGAGGTTTTCGAGGGGAAAATCACGCCCGCGGGAATGATTTTCGAAACCGCTGCGGGCGGCTACAAGATTTATCGCGTATTGTGAGGGCCGCGTGAGAATCGGTCTCGCAGGCCCGCCAGCAGCCCCACGAGACCCGTGCGGTTCAACGCCCCGTCATACTCGACCGTCCGCGCGCCCAGGCTGGCCTTGAAGGCCTCCAGCGCGGCCAGGCCGCCGCTGCCCATCAGGTCGAACGCCGGGAAGCCGCGGCCCGCGGCGTCGGCGATCATGTCGTGGTACAGCAACTGGGTCGCGCCGAGCTTGAAGTAGGCTTCGTCCGCCGCGCCGTGCCAGATGCAGGCGTGGTCGTTGTGGTAGAAGGCGATATACCCCGCGGCGGCCTTGCCCTCGTGCCCGGCCAGCCAGAGCCGGATCTTCCCCTGTGTTTCCGGGGCCTCGGCCGCGGCCCGGAGCGCTTCGAACAGGGCGCGCGGGTAGACCGAGGTCGCGCCGGTCCCCCAGCGTCGCAGCGATTTCAAGTACAATCCGTGGTAGTCGTCCCAGTCCGCCGGGGACCCGGCCGCGCGCACGGTCACGCCGTTTTCCCGGGCGATGCGCAGCCGCCGGCGCGGGTCGGGAGCCCAGTCCCGCGCGGGCGACTCCGCGTGCGCGGGGGTGAGGTCGATCCACTGGGTCCGCGCGGGGAGGCGGGTCAAGCGCGCGCCGGGAAGGGGGTTGCGCGTGAACGGCGACCCGGCCGCGTGCAGGTTCAGGGAGGCAAGCCGTGCCTCGACCCGCGCGCGCTCGCCGTCGTCCAGGACGCGCGGGCACACCAGCGCGGAGTAGGTCCCGAAGGGGCTGAAGTAGCGGAGGCGCCCCCAGCGGCGGTCCCGCAGCAGGGGCAGGCAGGCCTGGACGGTTTCACCCGCGCGGGTGAATTCGAAAAGCAATGGCGCGATTTCAGCGGAGCGGCCCGCACCGCGCGCGTGCGCGGCGGCGAGGCGAAGCCAGGCGGGGGTCTGGAAAAAGGTGGCCGAGGAATCCTGGCGGGCCAGGGCTTCCCACAGCGGGAGGGGGCAAAGCGCCACGGGGGACTTCACCGGAGCGGGGGCTCAGACCCCGTGCGCCTCATCGGTATCCAGGGGCTTTTCCCGGAACACGCGGAGCACGATGCGCGCCACCGCGAGAAGAATGCCCACCACCGTGATGATGCCGAGGATCTTGATCCATCCCTTTCCCTTGCGGGCCGCCAATACGTTTTTCATGATGCTTGCTCTCTCTCCGACGAAGCGTCTTTTGCGATGTACTGCACAAAAGACTTTCGCCCTGAGCCCTAATATACAACACTACAACGCCGGACGGCCCCCGAAAAGCGCGGTGCCCACGCGCACGAAGTGCGCTCCCTCCTCGACGGCCGTCTCGAAATCCCCGGACATCCCCATCGAGAGCCTGGACAGGCCGGGATGGCGGTCCCGGAACTTTTCCCGCGCGCTTCGCAGCAGGGAGGCCAGTTCCCGGAAGCAGGCGCGCGCCGCCTCGGCGCCCCCCTCCACCGGGCCCAAGGTCATCAGGCCGATGAGATTCAGGTTTGGCGCCGGCGCAAGTTTTTCCAGCGTCTCCATTAATTCCGAAGGCTCCAGTCCCGACTTGGAGGGCTCCCGGGAGGTGTTCACCTGCACCAGCACGTCGCGTCGCACCCCGAGTTCCCCCGCCACCCGGTCGAGCGCTTCCCACAGGGCGGGCGAGTCGACGGAATGGATGGTGGTGCAAAGCGGCAACACCTTGCGCACCTTGTTCCGTTGCAGGCTCCCGATCAAATGCAGCGCGTAATCCGGCGCTTTTCCGGAAGCGTCGGCGGGCAGGGGAAACTTCTCCAGCACCTCCTGCACGCGGTTCTCGCCGAAGATCCGGGCCCCGGCGGCGCGGGCTTCGAGGAGGCGGGAGACGGGGTGGGTTTTGCTCACCCAGATCAACTCGACCTCGGAAGGCGCGCGGCCGGCGCGCGCGCAGGCGGCCTCGATGCGGGAGCGGATGGCGGCGTGGTTTTCGGCGAGGCTCACTTGCGCATCCAGGAATGAAACGTGGCATGGTCAAACGCGGGCACGCTTACCTCCACGAAGTGCAAGCCGGAGCGTAGCGCTGCCTTGAGGAAGATCTCGTCGAGAGACAGGCGCGACCCGCCGGCGGGGACGCTCTTGCGCGCCGTTCCCAGGAGATGGCCCGAAAGGTCGTATACGCGAACGCGGAAGTCCATCGTCTCGGGCGCGAGGATCTCAAGGGTGGAGCCCGCGAGCTTGAACTTTGGGGCCTCGCCGGGCCGCGCCGCCAGGGCGCTGGGATCGGCTTCGTCGAAGCGGGCCACGATGGTGTGCAGGGAGTCGGGGCCGAGGCCTCCGTTCACGGCGTCGCGCAGGACGAAGGTGAGGTCGCCGCTCTTCGCGCCCTTCCAGGTGACCGTCACGTCGCGCGCGGTGTCGCCCGGCGCGAATACCAAGGTCTGTGGCAAGGCGGAGTATTGGGCCGCCTCGATCGTCCCGTGCTTGCGGGCCACGGTTAGCTTGACGGTGTCGACCTCGGCGCGCCGGAGGCGCACGCGCAGCGTCACGGGCAGCATCCCGTCGCCCGGGGCGTGGCGTGTGCTGTCGCCGACGAAGCCCGCCTTCTCGGCGCAGGGCGATCCCGTGGCGCGCAGGTAGTAGAGCCTGCCGATGGCGTTGAGCCGCCCGCAGGGGAAGTCGCCGTCGAGCGGGTTGAATTCGGCGTCGCGCGCGAGGCGTGTGAGCGGGGGTGATATTCCCGGCAGGCCGGCCAATTGCATGTCGAAGCCCGTGCCCTTATAGTAGAACCACATGCCGAAGCGGGAATTGGCCTCGAATACGTCGATCAGTCCCGAGGCCTTAGCGGCCGCTTGGTCCTCGCCTAAGGCGGGGTCGATGTTGCCGAACTCGGTGATCCAGACCGGGGGGGTCGCGCCGCGCGCCTGCAGGCGCCCCTGGATCGCCAGGGCGAGCGAGTCGAGCACGCGCTTCACGTCGGCCTGGGTCTGGGCCGGCGCGCGATCATCGAAGGGATAAACGTGCAGGCTCACCACGTCGGGCCGGATCGAAGGATCGAGCGCGGCGAGCACGGAGTCGAGGTAATGGACCGTGCCGGTCGCCAGGATGCGCGACGACACCGTGGCCCAGAGGTCGGCGTGCACGAGGGCCGCCAGCACGTCGGCCACCGAGGTCGACACGTCGGTCAGCTGGGCGCGGACCCGAAGCTCCAGCTGCGCGGCCAGCGTCTCCCGCAGGAGGGGAACGAGGTCCATGCCGGTTTCGCGCACGAAGAACGGCCCGATCGCGACGCGGGCCGAGGGATCCTCGCGCTTGATGAAGCGATGGTAGCGCGCGTAGACCTCGGCGTAGCGGGCGGGGGAGATGGCCGGGAAGAGGTTCGGCTCGTTGCCGATCTCCCACACGGTTCCTGTAACCTGGGGGTTACGGGTCTTCTCGCGCCGAATCGTCGCGATGACGTGCAGGCTCTCGGCCGCCGCGAGGGCGCGGGCGTCGGGTTCGTACCAGGTGAACTTGGGCTTGGACGTAAGCCGGAGGCTGGCGTTCCACGTAGCCAGCGCGGCGGCATAGGCGCCCAGCGCCGCCTCGAACTCGGCGTTGCTCTGCCCGAGGCCGTCGTTGCGCACGTTGAGCTTGGCCACCTTGCGCAGCACCTTGTGCCCCGGGGGAGGGTCGTTGAGCGAATCCACCGAGCTGAAGACCGGGCCGACGGCGTAGTTGCCCTCGAGCGCGTAGTAGGGGAGGCCGAACTTCTGCGCCATCGGCTTGCCGCCGGTGCCGACGAAGCCGAAGCGGGCGTCGGTCGTCGCCCCCAGCGACAAACCCGCGGCGGCCAATACCCAAACAAGGGCAAAGCAAGAAGGAGAAAGGCGCATATTCAATGCCCTAGCCAAGGCTTTTTCGCTTCTTGCCGAACACGAGCGCAAGAACCTCGTCAATCGAATGACACAAGGAAATTTTAAGCCCCTTCCGCGCCTCCTTCGGAAGGTCGCCGGCATCGGGCGCGTTCTCGTGCGGGATGCACAGCCGCGTCACGCCGGCTTGCAGCGCGGCCAGGGCCTTTTCCGGCAGGCCACCGATCGCATGGAGATGCCCGGCGAGCGAGACTTCGCCGGTGAACGCCAGGCGCGGGTCCACGGGGCGGCGGGTCATCGCCGAAACGAGCGCCAGCACCATCGCGATGCCGGCCGACGGGCCGTCCTTGGCGATCGCCCCCTCGGGCACGTGCAGGTGCACGTCGGTTTTCTGGAACAGGGCGGGGTCGATCCCGTAGCGCTGGGCGCGCTGGCGCGCGAGGGTCAGGGCGATGTGCGCCGACTCCTTCATCACGTCGCCGAGGTTGCCGGTCAGCGTCAGCTTGCCGCGCCCGGAGAGCAAGGTGCATTCCACGCGCAACGTCTCGCCGCCCGCGGCCGTCCAGGCCAGGCCGGTGACGATGCCGGGCTCGCGCGCGGCGGGCACGGACTTCTCCTGCCTTACCGGCAGGCCCAGGTAGGCGCGCAGGTCCGCGACCTGGAGGGCGGCGGGCTTCGCCTTGCCCGCGGGTTTTCCGGAGGCGACCTCGCGCGCGCGCTTGCGCGCCAGCTTCGAGAGTTCGCGGTGCAACTGGCGCACGCCCGCTTCGCGCGTGTAGCGCCGCGCGACGGCGGCCAGCGCGGCGTCCGAAACTTCCAGTTGCTTTTCGGTCAGGCCGGCCGCCTCGCGGATCCGGGGCAACAGGTGCCGCCGCGCGATCTCCAGTTTTTCCGAGTCGTAGTATCCGGGCAGGCGGATCACTTCCAGGCGATCGTGCAGCGGTCCGGGAATGCGCTCTTCCACGTTGGCCGTGGTAATGAAGAACACCCGCGACAGGTCAATGCCCGTTTCGAGGAAGTGGTCGGTGAAGTCGCCGTTCTGCTCGGGGTCGAGGACTTCGAGCAAGGCCGAGGCCGGATCCCCGCGGAAATCGCCGCCCATTTTGTCGATCTCGTCGAGCAGGATCACGGGGTTCATCGACCGGCACTTTTTCAGCGCCTGCACGATGCGGCCGGGCATCGACCCGATATAGGTGCGGCGGTGCCCGCGGATTTCGGCCTCGTCCCGCAGGCCGCCCAGGGAGACGCGCGCGAACTCGCGGCCGAGCGCGGTGGCCACCGAACGTCCCAGCGAGGTCTTACCCGTGCCCGGCGGGCCGACCAGGCAGAGGATGGGGGCCCCCGCGTTCTTCCGCTCGCGCGTCAGCTTGAAGACCGCGACATGCTCCAGGATGCGGTCCTTCACGTCCTTCAGCCCGAAATGGTCGCGGTCGAGGCGGGCCTTGACCTGGCCCAGGTCCAGGCGGTCCTCGGTCGCGCGGTCCCAGGGGAGCGCCAGGAACCAGTCCACGTAGCCGCGGATCACGGAGTACTCGGGCGAGGAGGAATGCACGTAGTCCAGGCGGCGCAGTTCGGTGAGCGCGCGGTCCAGCGCCTTCGCGGGAAGGCCCCGCGCGCGCAGCTCGGCCTCGAGCTTGCGGATCTCCGGGTGCACGGAGGGGGCTCCCTGGCCCAGCTCGGCCTGGATCTTGCGTAAATGCTCGGAGAGGAAGTATTCCTTTTGGCTCTGGGCGATGCCCGCGCGCACCTCGTGTTCCAGCCGGTGGGCGTCGGAGTTGGCGGCGATTTCGTTGGAGAGGAATTCGCGCGTCATCCGTAGCTTCGCCGCGGGGTCGGGGTTTTCTATCAGCGCCTGGCGCAGGGCGGTGGGCAATTTGAGCTGGCCCGCCGCGGCGTAGGCCTTTTCCAGCGGGCCGGGAAGCGCGGCGAGCAGATCGGCCAGCGCCTGCGGGGCGTCGGGGCGCTGGCCGACATATTCCGCGAAGTCGGATTCCAGGCCGGCGACGAGGCTCGCCAGCGCCTTCGCCGATCCGGAAGGTTGCAGGCTTCCCCGGGCCGTGAGAAAATCGTTCTCCGCTTTCCAGTCGCGCACGACGCCGACGGCCTGCCCCTCCACGAGGACCTTCGAAAGGCCGTTGGGCAGCGCGGTGCTCGAGAGTACCCGGCCGATCACGCCGACCGGCTTCAGGTCGGAAGGAAGCGGTTCTTCATCGCGCGCGTTTTCCTGCAAGGTGAAAAAGGCGGTTTGCCCGGGGTGGGCGAGCGCTCGGGCCAGGGCGTTGAGGGATTGCGCGCGGCCCAGGAGCAGGGGCGAGACGGTGCCCGGAAAGAGCACCATATCCCTCAGCGGGATCACCGGGAGGGGATGGCCTGTGAAGGCTTCCTCGGCAGGCGCGGGTGTTTTTTTGGCCGTCATGAATCCTTCGGGGTTGGAAGCCGCGCGCGGCCTTAGCTTCTCGCGCGAACCTGGACGCGCGTTCCCTTTCCGGGCGTGGAGTCGATCCGCAGGTCGGCGTCCAGCGCGTGGGCGTGCTCCTGCAGGCTGTTCAGGCCGCGCCCCGGCGCCGGATGGGCGGTGTCGAAGCCGGCGCCGTCGTCTTCCACGGTGACGCTGACGGGAGCCGCGGCCAAGGTCACGTTGACGCGGCGGGGAAGACCGTGACGCACGGCGTTGGACACGCTCTCGATCGCGATCTTGGCCATGTTGTAGGCGTCTCCCTGGCTGATGGGGGCCTTATCCCGAACCTCGATCTCGAACATCACGCCCGCCGCCTCGCACAGGTTTCCGGCCTGGCGGCGGACTTCGACGGCCAGGCCGGCCATGCTGGCCGGTTCGCCGTCGATGCCCGCCACCAGCTCGCGCAATTCGATCAGGGCCTCCCGGGCGCGCCTCTGGGCCCTCAGCAAGGGATCGGCCTGCGCGTTTCCGGCGCCCCCCGCGCGCGCCACCTCGTGCCACAGGGCGATTTCGGAAAGGGCCGACCCCAAGGTGCCGTCGAGCGTGCGGCCGATGCGGGCGCGTTCATCCAGCGTGCCTTTCACGCGCGCCCGTTCGGCCTTGGCGAACGCGCCCTGGCGCGTCCAGTCGGCCAGGTAAGCCGTCAGGAGATAGACCACGGCCCCCATTCCCGCCATGAAAAAGCTCACCAGCGATTTATCCGAGACCTCCAGGCCGTTCATGTACCCTAGGCCGCCCAAAACCGGCGCGAGAACCGACAGTGCCAACGAGCCCACCGATTTGGGATTGCCGAAGGCGTCGAACAGCACGATCAGCAGGTAGAGAATCCACAGGGCGTACACGATCTTCGGGGTGGAAAAGGGAATGGACACCGTGGCGAGGAGGTTGGCCCCATGCGAGATCAACTCGCGGGGCGCCGGAGGCACGCGGCGGTAGCCCATGGCCACGATCGCCGCGAACACGGCGAGGTGTACCGCGAGGCCGGCCGCGATGAGGGCGGGGTCGCAGCCGGTCCAGGCGCGCACCGGCGGCAGGAGGAAGAAGAAGAGGATGCCGAGGACGATGGGAAGATCGACCCGGAAGAGGAAGCGGGCGGAGTAGGTGTCGTCGCCGAACACGTCGGTGTCCGGCTGCGGCCAAAGCGTCCAGGAAGAACCGGGGGCTTTATTCATGAAAAGGAATTACAAAAGTCCGGGAGGCGTCAAGCGGTTTGCTTCTTGGCCTTCTTCTTCAGTACCAGCAGCGGCTCCTGGCCTTTTTCGACGGTCTCGCGCGTGATGAGGCATTCGGCCACGTCTCCCCGCGAGGGCAGGGCGTACATGTACGGTTGCAAGACGTGCTCCATCGCCGCGCGCAGGCCGCGGGCGCCCGTCTTGCGCTTCATCGCCAGCCCCACCACGGCCTCGAGGGCTTCGGGCTGGAACTTCAAGGCGATGCCGTCCATGTCGAAGAGCTTCTGGTATTGCTTCACGATCGCGTTGCGCGGCTCCGTCAGGACCTTGAGCATCGCGTCGGGGGCCAGCTCGTCGAGTACCGTCAGCACCGGCAGCCGGCCGACGAGCTCGGGGATGAGGCCGAACTGCACCAGATCGTCGGGCTCCACCTGCCCCAGGATCTCGCTCACGGAGCGGTCCTTCTTCGAGACGATGGAAGCCGTGAAGCCGATGCCGCTCTCGCGGGTGCGGCGCTCGATCACCTTGTCGAGGCCCTCAAAGGCGCCGCCGCAGATGAACAGGATGTTGCGCGTGTTGATGTGGATCAGGTTCTGCTCGGGATGCTTGCGCCCGCCCTTGGGCGGCACCGCGGCCAGCGTGCCTTCCAGGAGCTTCAGCAACCCCTGCTGCACGCCCTCGCCCGACACGTCGCGGGTGATCGAGGGATTCGCGCTCTTGCGCGAGATCTTGTCCACCTCGTCGACGTAGACGATGCCGCGCTCGGCGAGGTCCACGTCGTAATCGGCGGCCTGGAGCAGGCGCACGATGATGTTCTCCACGTCCTCGCCCACGTAGCCGGCCTCGGTGAGGATGGTGGCGTCGACGATGGTGAAGGGGACTTTCAGGAACTTCGCGATGCTCTGCGCGAGCAGGGTCTTGCCCGAGCCCGTGGGGCCGAGGAAGAGCACGTTCGACTTGTCGATCTCGACGCCGTCGGGATCCTTCTTCTGCGAGACGCGCTTGTAGTGGTTGTACACGGCGACCGAAAGCGCCATCTTGGCGCGGTCCTGGCCGATCACGAAATTATCGAGATGCCCCTTGATCTCCGACGGCGGCGGCAGCGCCGTCTCCGCGGAGGCTCCGCCCGCCTGCTTGCGTCCCTCGTCCGCGAGGATCTCGTTGCACATGCCCACGCATTCGTTGCAGATGTGCACCGAGGGTCCGGTGATGAGCTTCAGCACCTGCTCGGCGCCCTTCCCGCAGAAGGAACAGCGCGGCGCGGCGAACGGGGCGGTGGGGCGGTTCACGTCAGTCGGCCTTCTTCTTGCGGTTTCCGGGGTTGAACACCTCGTCGACCACGCCGTACTCGACCGCGTCGAGCGCGCTCATGTACAGGTCGCGGTCGGTGTCCTTGTGGATCTGCTCCACGGTCTTGCCGGTGCATTCCGCGAGGATTTTGTTCAGCTCGGTCTTGGTCTTGATGATTTCCTTGGCGTGGATCTGGATGTCGCTCGATTGCCCGCCCGCGCCGCCGCTGGGCTGGTGCAGCATGACCTTGCCGTGCGGCAGGATGAAGCGCTTGCCCTTGGTGCCCGCGGCGAGCAGCAACGCGCCCATGCTGTAGGCCGAGCCCACGCAGATCGTCTGCACGTCGGGACGCACGTATTTCATCACGTCGAGGATCGCCAGCCCAGCGGTCACCGACCCGCCGGGCGAGTTGATGTAGATCAGGATGTCCTTGTCGGGGTCCTCGTACTCAAGGAACAGCATCTGGGCGACGACGGTGTTGGCGACGTAGTCGTTGATCTCGGTGCCGAGGAAAATGATGCGCTCCTTCAGCAGGCGCGAATAGATGTCGTAGACCCGCTCGGAGCGGCCCGTGGTTTCAATGACGGTAGGTATGTACATGAGGCCTCGTGGTTATACCTTAATAATACCAAAGCGGAGGGAGGGCCGATAAGTGCCCAATGGCCTGGAATCCCCTCCTCGTCGCGTTTTGAAACGCAAGCGGACAGCGAACAGCGGACAGCCGGACGGGGGTGGAACGCCCTTGCGTTCGCTACCCGCTGTCCGCTGTTCGCTGGTTCGCTTTATCCCTTGTACCCGATGATCAGGTCGAGCGTTTTCTCGGCCTTCGCCTCTTCGCGGATGTCGACGATCTTGCCGTTCTTGCGCAGCGTGGCCTTCAGGCTCTCGAAGTCGGTGCCGTAGCGCATCGCCAGGTCCCGGATCTTGGCGTCGACCTCCTCCTGCGAGGGCTTCACGTTCTCCTTCGCCGCGATCGCGTCGATCAGGCGCCAGCGGCGGATCTGGTTCACCGCCTCCTGCTCGAGGTCGCTGTGGTCGTGGCCGTGGTCGTCGTTCTCGTGCACGTGGCCCATCTCCTGCAGGCGGTGGTGCACGTAGTTCTGCACGCGGGCCTTGGGCACCTCGACCGGGTTGCTCGCCAGCAGGCGGCCGATGGCCTCGTCCCACGCCTTCTCGCGCGCCTCGCGCAGGGCGCTCTCCTCCAGGCGGGCCTTCAGGCGGGCGCGCAAGTCCCCGAGGTTCTCGTAGCCGATGCTCGCCGCGAAGGCGTCGTCCAGCTCGGGCATCACCACCTCGAGCACCTGCTCGATGGCGAGCTTGTAGGCCGAGTGCTTGCCGGCCAGGGTCTGGTTCGCGTAGTCGCCGGGGAAGGTGAACGAGACGTCCTTGACGTCGCCCTTGCTCACGCCCTCGAGCGCCTTGTCCAGCTCGGGCACGCTGCCCTTGCCGAGCTCCACGCGGAACACCGGGTGCTGGGGCAGTTCCTGCGCCTGGCCTTCGACCTCGATCTTCTCATAACGGGCCATCACCACGTCGCCGACCTTGGCCGCGCGCGGCGCCTCGATCTCGCGTCCCAGCTGGCGGCGGATATCCTCCACGCGCGCGTTCACCAGGGCGTCGTCCACGGCGCCCGTCTTCAGCGGGATGTCGTACTTGTAGTCCTTCGGCTCGACCGGGGGGTCCACCTCGACGATGGCCTTCGCCGTGATCGGCTTGCCGTCGGCGTTCTCCAGGTTCTCCACGCGCGCCGGCGCGATCGGCTCGATCGCGTTCGTCTTGCAGGCCTCGCGGATCGAGTCCTCGAGCAAGGTTTCGAGGGCCTCGGCCGCGATCGGCTCCTTGAAGCGGGCGGCGACCACGTGCTTCGGCACCTGCCCGGGACGGAAACCGTTCACCTTGATCTGCTTGCTGTACTTCTTGACCTTGTCCTCGAAGATCTTGTCGAGACGATCGCGCGGGATTTCGAGATCGAGGACGCGCTCGGTGGCGCTGGAGGAGGTCACGGTTGCTTTCACGGAATTGCCTTTCAAAAACTCGTTTATGGGCGCGGCCCCAGGTCGGCCGGCGGGTCTTGGTGCAAAGGGGGGGACTTGAACCCCCACACCGAAGTACCAGATCCTAAATCTGGCGCGTCTACCAATTTCGCCACCTTCGCAATGGGAGGGGTAAAAATAACCCCCGAAGGGGCCGGGTGCAATGCCGGAATTGGCTCAAATCACCGAAAATCAGGGAGTTAGAAGGATGCTTTTGGGCGCCTTGAACCTCCCGTTCCGCATAATCGACGGCGCCGCTTCCTTCCCGCCCGGGCGAAAAAAAAGGCCCCGGTCGCCCGGAGCCTTTTTCATCCCTGAACCGCGCGCTTACGCCGCGGTGTTCGCACGCGCCGCCTAGGCGGCGCTGTTGGAAACCGTCAGTTCCTCGCCGGAGCGGGTCGCGAACACGCGGAACTCGTCGATGTTGGCCTCGTCGTCCTCGACCAGCTGGATGTTGGCCTTGTGCGACTGCTCCAGGTACTTGAAGACCTGGGCGCGGTTGTCGGTGAGCAGTTCGATCATGTGCGGGCTCAGCGCCAGCGTGATGTCGGGCGTGCCCTTCTTCGCGCGGTAGCGGCGCAGCCAGCGGTCCACCGACGCGAGCACCAGCTCGCGCGACGGCACGTAGCCGGCCCCGTGGCAGGTGGGGCAGGAGTTGGTCTGTTCCTGCACGGCGTCGGGACGGATGCGCTTGCGCGTGATCTCCATCAGGCCGAACTGCGACAGGGGCGCGAAGGAGATCGGCGCCGTGTCCTGGCGGATGGCCTTCTTGAACTCGCGCACCACGGCTTCCTTGTCCTCCTCGGAATCCATGTCGATGAAGTCGACCACCAACAGGCCGCCCATGTCGCGCAGGCGCATTTGCTTCGCGACCTCCCAGGCCGCGTCCAGGTTGGTCTCGAGGATGTTCTTGCCCTGGTCGCGGCCCTTGACCTTGCCGCCCGTGTTCACGTCGATGGCCGTGAGGGCCTCGGTGCGGTCGATCAGCAGGTAGCCCCCGCGGCGCAGCGGCACGCGGCGGTGGAAGTTCTTCTCCAGCTCGTCCTCGATGCCGAAGTGGTCGAAGAGCGACTCCTCGCCGGTGTACAGCTTGACCTTGCCCACCTTGTCGGGGGACAGGACCTTCAGGTTGCCGACCACCGTGGCGCATTCCGCGCGGTCGTCGATCCACACCGCGTCCACCTCGTCCGAGAAGTAGTCGCGCAAAGTGGTGTCGCTGGTGTCGCTTTCCTTGTGGACCAGCGAGGGAGCGGACAGCGTCGCCGCGGCCTGCTTGCAGGCCTCCCACTTCGCCTCGAGGATCTTCATCTGCTTGGCGAATTCCGCCTCGCTCTCGTTCAGGCCGTTGGTGCGCACGATGTAGCCGCACTCGGGGGACTTGAGTTCGCGGATCATGCGCTTGAGCGCCCGGCGCTGCTGCGGCTCGCGGGCCTTCTTGCTGACGCCGATGAAGTCGGTGCCGGGCATGCAGACCAGGAACGGTCCGGCGAAGGACAGGTGGGTGGTCAGGCGCGGGCCCTTGGTGCCGATGGGCTCCTTGGTGATCTGGACCAGGACTTCCTGGCCGACCTTGAGAAGCTGGTCGATGGGCTTTCCGGCCGTGTCCTCGCGATGCGCGTGGGGGCGGCCCTCGTCCTCGTCGTCGTCCTCGCCGAGGGCGTCGTCGAGCAGGGAACGGCTCTCCACATCCTCGACGTGGAGGAAGCCGGCCTTCTCCAGGCCGATGTCGACGAAGGCGGCCTGCAGTCCGGGGAGGACCGCGTTGACCACGCCTTTATAGACGTCGCCTACGAGGCGGGTGGAATCCGGCCTTTCATAGAAGACTTCGCTGAGGCGCCCATCCTCGAGGATGGCGATGCGCTTTTCGTACGGCCGTACGTTGATGAGGATTTCCCGCTTGGAGCGGGAAACGCCGCGATGGGAATTTCCCATGGTGTTCTTTCCTTGAAATATGAACCCCGTTTCAGCTCCGGGAGCTGAAAGAACAGGGCGTTAATGAAGGTCCAGAAGAAGTGCATTCTTCCCTTTTTTTCCGGAAGCCCCGTGAAAGAGGGCTCAATATCCGGTAAAATTCGCGAATTCGAATTGAATTCAGGGGAAAAAGTAGAAACTAACGAGGTTACAGGGTACAGGTAACAGGTAACAGGTTACAGGGAACAGGGAAAGCCGGTAAATTCGCTGTTTTTGGGGGACTTGGAAGAAGCGCCTTAGGCCCATGCGGAACCTGCGACCCAGGCGCCCATTCCATGCTTTTGCGCTCTCTGTTCCCTGTAACCTGTACCCTGTTCCCTAAAACCGCATCGTAAACTCCCCGTGCAGCGCGACTTCGTGGATGTATTCGTGGTTGGGGGTATGGAAAAGCTGGGTATAGATGTATTCAGCGAAGAATTTGGCGTCGACGTTGTTGGTGAAGTTGTAAGTGGCCTCGGGTTTGACGCGGGCGGATACCTCCTCCTTTTCGCGGTATTTTTTCCCGTTTTGCTCGCTTTCGATGCGCAGGTAGTCGGCGGCGCCGTTGAGCGTCAGGCGCAGGTTGTTCTTGAGGCGCACGTAATAGCGCCAGAACTGGATGCCCTTCTGGGTTTCGAGGTCCCAGGACAGGGTCGGCTCGACGCCGCAGGCCAAGGTCCGGCGGGGAGATTGCTTGGCGGGGTCGCGCACATAGACGGGCTGGGGGGGCTGCCGGTCCCCGAGGTAGGTGAGCGGCCGCACGGCGACGGAGTCGGCGATCTTGCCGTACAGGACCTCGGTGGCGTGGGAGGCGTTGAAGGAGATCTCGATGCGCATGTCGTTCTTGGCGGTGCCGGTGAGGCGAAGCAGCGGGGCGAACGTGTGCTTGTAGGTGTCCCGGTCGTTGCCCGAGGAAAAGGCGCCGAATTGCGATTCCTCGCGGTAGTTGTAATTGGTGTAGGCCGTGAGGGAGCGCAGGCCGTCGCGCACGAACGGGATGCTGGCGGCGAAGTCGTTGAAATTGCCGGCGACCGAGATTTCCGGCCAGACGACCACCGTGTCCGAGGGGATGAAGTAGCGGTACAGCGTGTATTGCTTGGAATATTTCATGCCGCCGGTGAGGTCGAGGTTGAGCGGCGGCACGGAGAACCCGCTTTGCAGGTCGATCGCGCGGTTCACCACGTGGTTCATGCCGGTGCCTCCCGTGGCGCTTTGCCCCAAGGCGGGATCGGGCTCGGAGAGGTAATCGAAGAACGCGGGGTTGGGGACGCCGCGGAAGATGTTGTCGAGGGCGGAGGGGCCGTACACGAAGCCGAACTGGTAGGCGGAAAGCGCGCTGAGGGTGACGCCCTTGTCGACGAGGTAGTCGTAGGTGAACGCCTCGGCGTTGTAGCGGTTGGAGACCGTGTAGGTCAGGTCGAGGTTGCGCACGCGGTAATCCTCGATGAACTTTTTCACGGCGTTGGCCCCGCCCTCCAGTCCCTTGGCCAGGGAGCCCACGCTTCCGATCAGCTGTCCCGGGCTCAGCCCCGAGGTGAAGCGGATCTCGTGGTCGGCGTTGGCCTCGAAGTGCGCGGGCCGGACGGTGCCGCCGAAGCCCTCCTGCTGGGAGTTGACCCAGGTGTGCCGGTAGCCGGAGTTGAAGCCGGCCCCGGTGGTCAGCCAGGACAGGGGCGCCGCGGTGAAGTCGGCGTGGAAGCTTTGGGTGCGGTTGCGCTCGCGCGCCAGGATGCCGTACACGTCGCCGCGGTGGGTGGTGTCGACGCGCGACACCGGGTCGATGCCCGCGCCCATGCGGCTGTCGTCGAAGGAGAAGATCAGGCTGCGCGCCGAGCGGCCGTTCTCGCAGCTGGCCGCGAAGAAGCTCTCGCGGTCGAAGCACTGGCGGTCCAGGTCGAAGTCGCGGTTGATGTCGAGGCGGTAGCCGAAGTTGAAAAAGCTGAAGAGCTTCCATTCGAGGTCGAAGGCGTGGGACAGGTCCACGTTGTAGACGGCCGGCGTGGGGATGATCACCTCGAGTTCGTCGCGCGGCTTCGTCACGGTGTAGGCGCGCACGAAGGAGTAGTCGGCCACCACGAGGTTGACCCGCTCGGGCAGGGGGCTGAAGCTGAGCGCGGCGAAGTCGTCGGGCACGTATTTGGAGCGCGAGGCCGACTCGAGGGGCCGGTAGGACGGGACGGTCTTGGGGGACAGGTTGTAGGTCAGGCGGTACTTGTAGTCCCGCGTGTCGTCGTTGCGGTAGTATTCGGTGTGCTCCGAGCCGGCGTAGCGGTATTCCATGGCGGGCCGCTCCAGCAGCGCGCGCGTGACGAAGCTTTTGGAGAGCATGTCCTTCCGGTAGCTGATGTTGAAGCCCTCGCGGTAGTCGGCGGTCTGGTAGACCCGCGCGTAGCGGTTGTTCACGTCGGCCGTGCTGTCGTCGTCGTCGTGGATGGAGGAGAGCCGTCCGTCCAGCAGGTCGCGCGAGATGTCGAAGAGCCCCGTGCCTCCCAACTGCAGGTCGGAGAACGGCCGCGTGAAGGGGCGCTTGAGCGCTCCCTGGTAGGTGAAGGTGACGGGAATGCTGACGCCCCATTCGTCGGGCAGGAACTTGTTGGCGAAGACCGAGAGCGTCGAGTTGTAGTCGACCGTCGTGCTGGAGTTGGCGGGCGTGGACTTCGTCTGGCTCATGGTCGCGAAGTTGCCGTTGGTGTACTGCATGTTGGCGGACACGTTGATGAAGTCGGCGAACTCCAGCTGGATCTGGCTGCGGATGGCGGTGCCCGCGGTGCGGTCCACGCCCTCGAGGCGCAGGTCGTTCACCCAGATCTCCCCCCGCTGGTTCTGGGCCGCGCCGGAGTCCACGTAGATCACGAGCCGCATCCAGTTGATGGAGCCGAGGTTCGGGTTGCCGATGATGGAGATCTCGAGGGAGGAGTCCGCGCGGCCCGGGTGCCACACCTTCTGGCTCACCTCGCGGCCGGCGAAGGCCTGGTACCGCGGGTCGTTCTTTAGGCCCGTCAGGTCCGACAGGCGCACGGTGAACGAGTTGCGCTGCCACAGGGCGCGGTGCTCGGGGTCGAGCGGGGCGGTGGTGTCCATGTGGAGCCGTATCTCGTAGTAGTCGCGCGAGTCGCGGTTGCCCAGATCCTTGCCGAGCCGCAGGCCGAAGCGCACCCGGCCCTGGCCCGCCGCCCCGCCGGGCACGGCCGAGGAGTCGCCGTGCACCTCCAGGCTCAGGCGGTCGTAGCGGGTGAAGTCCTTGGGGTCGTTGGCAAGGACGCGGGTGGCCCCGACGACTTCGCCCGGGTGCAGGTTGTCGTAGCGCAGCACCAGCGCGCGCTCGGGCAGCGGCTCGTCGGTGCGCGTGTCGCGCTCCTGGGGCGTGTTGGGGGACTGCCGGTAGCCGCGTTCCTCCTGCCGGTTGATCACGTCGACGCGCAGGGTATTGCTGTCGCGCACCGAGGGCGGCGTATCGACGCAGTTGGTGTCGGCGAGGTCGCCGCTGCAAAAGCGGTTGTCGATGATCTCGTAGCCCGTGTTGCGGCCGCCCTCTTCCCAGGCGTTGCCCACGATGTTCACCCGCGCCAGCAGGAGGTTCGCCTCCGACACGCGCTTGGGCAGGTTGCCGACCCAGAGGCGGAGCATCTTGCCGTTGGTGAGGATGCTCTGCTCGCTTTCGGTGTTGCTCGGGTCGATGCGCACCCCCCCGCCGTAAAGCGGGATGCGGTACTTGCGCCAGCCGTTGCGCAGTTCCTCGCAGTGAAAGCGCGCCTCGCACAGAGAGTCCAGGGGCATGGTGAAGCGCAGGTACCGGTTCAGGGTGTCCAGCGTCCCGGAACGGTCGAGGTCCTCCGTGTCGTACGCCACGGCCCCCGTTCCCTGGTTGTTGCCCTCGGTGCCGTTGACCTGATAGGTCTCCTCGGTGGCCCCCGCGGTGGGTTCCTTCCAGTCGTCGAGGCCGGGATCGATGTTGTCGACCCCCGAGGGGAGGGGATAGCAGGAGGGCTTGCATTCCCAGCGCACGCCGTTTTCGATCCCGCCCTTTTTGCTCGCGATCCCGTCCAGTCCGGCGTCTTCCTTGTTTGTGAGCTGCCCCAGGAACTCGTTCACCTCGGATTGCAGCTGCCCGTCCGGCTCGCCGTTCGCGATTCCGGGGATGCTGAGGTCCTCGGAGATGCGGCCGAGGTCGGCGTGCAGCGTGCCCTCGCGCCCCTGCACCACGATCTCGAGCGTGCGCTTGCGGCTGTGATCCGAAAGTCCCTGCGGGAAGGCGCGCATGATGCCGCCCCATGAGGTTCCCGCCAGGTTGTCGTTGGGGACGAACCGAAGCTTGAGCAAGGTCTGCTCGCGGCTGTTGGTGTAGCTGTTGCCGGTGTTGCCGTAGATCTGGTCGTACTTCATCGTGGAGCTGCTGTGCCAGACCAGCTGTCCCTGATGCCGGTAGTCGAGGGTCTCGTCCACCCTCCCGTCGGGGCCGAACGCCGGGGGCGAGGCCTGCGTCCAGCTATAGAGGGTGAGCGGCAGCGTCGAGACGTTCTGGCTGAAGTCGAAATTGTCGACGTAGGCGCTGTTGCGCGTGTTGGGGTTGTAAAGGCTGTGGGCGATTTCGAACTCGAAGTTGGCGAGCGAGCGCCTTTCGGTTTGCACGAAGGGGAACATGTTGGCGAACTTGGTCATCCACTTGGGTTCGCCGGCCAGGCGGGTGTTCATGCCCAGGAGCAGGTGGCTGAACGGCTCGTACCCCAGCTCGGGCTGCTTCTCCGTGGTGGTCTGGCTCTTGTACAGCACCGTGGCCCCGATCAGGCTCTGGTCGGAGATTTTGTCGAGCTTGTACTCCATGCGCGTGCCGAGCAGGACCTTGTCCTGGATCTGGAAGGGGGGGTCGCACTCGAAGCTGATGTCGAGGTCGGCGTTGGGGTCGCGCGCGCGCGCGGAGGTCAGCGTGATCTGCCCGGTCTCGTAGACGACCTCGTAGTCGAGGCCCTTCTTCAGCACCGTCGAGCCGTTCAGGACGATGCGTTCGGTGCCCGGGTTGATGTCGTAGCATTGCTGGCCGCCGGCGGCGAAGGAGTTCTCGCGCACGTCGAACGAGCTCTTGCGCTGGCGCCCGAACACGAGGAAATGGGTGGCCACCGGCCCGTTCTGGACCTCCTCGATGCTGGTGCTGTAAAGCGCGGCTTCGGGGGTCACGCGCTTCATGGGGGTGAGGCAATTGGCCGTGTCGAAACCGGGAATGCCGTTGCTGAGGCAGGGAAGCACGAGGTAGCCCTGCTCGAGCTTGAAGATCAGGGAGTTGTCGATGTCGAGCTTCGTGCCTTCGGACCGCTTCATGATCCCGAGCCTTCTCACGTACAGGCTGTCGCCCTGAAGCCTTTCGCTCCCGTTGTTGTCCACGACCCGGATGGTGAAGTTGTCGCGATCCTGCGCGGCGACCTTCCCGATGTTGTAGACGTTGCGCCACATCAGGGGCTCGAGGTCGGGATTGCCCTGGAAGTTGCGCGCATAGATCAGGATATGGTTGTCGGTGTCGCGCGAGAGAATCGGGTCTCCCTGGTAGCGCACCGCGAGCGTGACGTCGCGGGAGCCGCCGGGGACCGAGAGCAGGCGCAGGGTCTCGTCGTAGGTGTATTCATCCTCCGACAGGGGCCGCCAGTTTCCGATGACGCACACCGTGGTCTTGTTGCCGGCCTCGTCGTAGGCGCAGGCCTGGGCCGAGTCCTTGTCGACGGTCGGGTCCGCCGTGCTGTTCAGCAACTGGAAAACCCGGACGGGGGTGCGGTTGCGCAGCTGGGTGTAGGCAGGGGGAGTCCCCGTCCAGTTCGCCGGGTTCGCGTAGTCGGCGCGGTCCTTGAGCGTAAGCCAGAAGTGCCGGTAGAAGTCGATGGCCTTGTCGTCGATCCCGAACTCGCGCGCCTCCGCCGTGGCGCCGAGCTTCTGCCGCTCCTGCGAACCGCCCTCCTGCGACGCGATGGTGGTGATCTCGAGGTTGCCGATTTTCATGCGCGTCTTGAGGCCGAACAGGCCCCGGTGGTTCTCGGTATAGCCCGTGAGGTTCGTTCCCGTCAGGCTGAGCGAGGTGTTGCCCGCCTCGATTTCCTGAATGATGTCGTCCTCCAGCTCGTCGCCCTCGCCGCGGTAGCTGATCTTCATTTGGTCGCGCAGGTTGCTGCCGAGGCCTTCCTCGCTGTTGATCTCCACCTGGATCAGGCGCCCGATGGTTCCCTTGACCGCGAAGGCCGGCTGCTGGTCGAGGGTCAGGCTGGGGAACCAGCTTTGGGTGTAAGGGACGCCGCTGCCGCTCTTGCGGCTGCCCGCCGTCACCAGCTTGTAGGAACCGTTGATGGTCAGCTTGGGCTTGTCCACGCCGATGCGGCGGGCCCAGTCGGGGATGCGGAACGGCAGGTCGAAGATGAAGGTGCCGAACTCGCCGTCGGGCGCGCCCTCCTCCTTCCCCGAGAACTCGAGCATCCAGCGCCGCTCCAGCAAAAGGTCGCGCATGTCGGTGGAATAGGTGTTGATGGTGGGGTAGTAGGCCGCCCACAACTGCGTCGAGTCGTTTCCCAAAACGAGGTACTCGACGATTTCCACCTTGCCCGTGACGGGGTCGGCGTTGTACTGGCGCTGCAGCGCCGTGCTGTTGATCTGCAGCAGCCCCACCGGCGACGAGGTGCCGTTCACCGGTTTCAGGCCCGACATCGGCGTCGCCTCGGGCGGCTTCTTGAGGTAGGTGGGCGCCTGCGCGTGCGCGACGCCCGCCGAAAGGTGCAACAAAAGATTCAGGCCCGCGCACAGCCCAAGCAGCGGGAAGGCGCGAAGAAGCCTTCCCGCGCGGGAAACGCGGGCATTTTGATACCATTTGTTACACACAGTATTTATTGTACCGACCTTTTGCCGGAGCCTTCCGATCCTTCGTTATTGGTGCGCGGCTTTTTCGGAGGGGACTCCGTGAAAGATCATTCCTGAAATTCCCGGCCGGATCCTCGTTAAAAGGGCTAGTATTATACGAAAAACGGCCATTCGATGGGCTTTTTCGGGCCCCAGCGAGGCAAGATTTTCCAGAAGGAGACGGGCGCATGACCATTCAGGGACAAAAGGACATTGACGGCCTTAAAAAGGCCGGTTTCGCGGTCGCCGACACGCTGGAAACCATGAAATCCGCCCTCCGGGACGGCATCACCACCCGGGAGCTCGACCAAATCGGCGCCGAAAGGCTGAAAAAGCACGGCGCCGTCTCGGCCCCCATGAAAATGTACCGCTTCCCGGGCTCCACCTGCATCAGCGTCAACCACGAAGTCGCCCACGGCATTCCCTCGGACCGGGTGATCCGGACCGGCGACCTCATCAATATCGACGTATCGGCCGAATTGGACGGTTACTACGCCGACACGGGCTTTACGGTGCCCTTCGGAATCGTCGACCAGGAATTGCTGAATCTGTGCGCCTGTTCGAAGCGGGCCCTGGGAAAGGCCCTGGGCGCGGCGCGCGCGGGAGAAAAGCTGAACCGCATCGGCGAGGTGGTCGAGCAGGAGGCGGTCAAGTCGGGGTTCGACGTCCTCCGCAACCTGACCGGCCACGGGATCGGGCGCAAGCTGCACGAGGAGCCGAGCATTTTCAGCTATTACGACCCGCGCCAGCGGGGGCGCCTGGGCAAGGGGATGGTGGTGGCCATCGAGACCTTCGTCTCCACGGGCGGCCGGTTCGCCGAGGAAACCGGAGACGGGTGGACCTTGGTCGCCGACGACGGCGGTTACGTGGCGCAGTACGA
>JAJNBB010000091.1 GCA_021155885.1 Fibrobacteria bacterium
GCCAAAATCTTTTTCATACGCGTTTCCATGATGCTCCTACTTGGTCACTTCGGTGTCGTCGATGAACAGCCATCCCACAATGCCCGGCTTCTTTTGCAGCGAGCGCACGTAGTGGACGAGCGCCCACTTGCGGCGCTGCGAAAGGGCTTCCTTCGCCTCGTCGCTCATATCCGCGATCTTCGCGGCGGACGGTTGCGACGCCAGGTACGCCTTCAAGGTCTCGACCTCGCCCTTCGAATAGGCGGCGGCCAGGGCCTCCCGGCTGATTTCCTTGTCGCTGCCGAAGAGGAAGGCTCCCGAGAACGACGACATGGGCGTTCCGTTCAGGCCGTTGTTGATGGTGCGGTATACGCTGCGCGCGTCCGACCCGCCCTTGTAATGCGTGCGGGTGAGATTCTGCGGCTTGATGGGATGGCCCCAGCCGTCCTTCAATCCCTTGGAGGCGCTGCCGTCGCCCTTGCCGGTGGCGCCGTGGCAGGTGTAGCAGTCGAGAGTCTTGTAAATGTTTTTGCCCTCGGCCACGAACGCGGGCGAGGCGGCGGGCGGATCGGGAATCACGAGCACCGCGGCCTCTTCCTCGGCGTTCTCGAAATCGGCGGAGAATTTCTTGATGTAGGCCACCACGTCGGCGCGTTCCTGCGCGGTGAGCTGGTGGCGGAAGCCGGGCATCTGGGTGCCGGGCAGGCCGTTGGTCACCGTGTTGAGCAGGTCGGAATCGGTCGGCAGCTCGCCCAGGCCGGTGGAGCGGAACTTGTAGAGGCCGGTGGTGAAGTCGCGCGGCTTGGGGTCCAGCGGCATCGCGCCTTGGCCCTTGCCGTCGCCGGTTTCGCCGTGGCAGGCCGCGCAGGCCTTCTGGTACACGGTCTGGCCGCGCGCGGAAGAGGCGGCGAAAGGCGCCGGGGCTTCTTTGGCGGACGCGAAGGAGGCGCCCAGAAGGCACACGACCGCGCCCAAGGAGAGGCCGGCGCGCAGGGAATTCGGTTTCTGCATGATTGTTGCGTCCTTTGCGGGGTCGTCGGCCTTTCACGGCCCGTTTGCCGGAAAAATATAAGGTCGAAGGGCAAAAAAAACACGGGAAAAACGCCCGTGGAGTGAGATTTCGTGATTTTTTTGCGGGTGCCGGACCCGAAACGCACAAGGGGCGAGGGCACGCTAAGCCCCCGCCCTTCTCTCCGCGCATCGCGGGGAAAATAACGTGGAAACCAGGACTACATGGCCGGGGGCAAGGTGTCGCGGACCGCCTTGACTTCCCAGACCGCCACGGTGTCGAGCTCCATTTCCGAAGGGGCGCGGGCCGTTTTCGTGCAAGTCGGCATGCCGTTCCCGTCGAGGACGTCGGGGTTGCAGTTCGTCACCGTGGAGTCGTTCTTGACGGAGCGCAGCCAGGTCAGCACGCCCGCGATTTCAAGGTCGCTCAGGACATCGCGGTGAGCTGGCATTCCCCCGCCGAGCCAGACCACTCCATTGACCACCAGCGTGTCGATATATGGCGGATCGCCAGAGTTGCCGCGCAGGACCAGGTTGATGACGCGCAGCCGGTTGTTCATGAAGAAATCCGAGTTGGCCAGTTGCGGGCCGCGGCCGCCCTCGCCTTCCGTTCCATGGCATCCCGAGCAGTTCTGGAAGATGACTTCCCCGGTGTCACGCAAAACGGCACGGGGGATGCATAGGGTGTCGTTGTCGCCGCAGGGATTGGAGACCACCACGGGAGGAGGAGTCGGCGGACCCTGGTACTCCTCGCCGAAGCAGCCGGACAGGGAGAAGGCCGCCAAGCCGAGCGTCAGGAAGCCCAGGACAGTGGCAGGTTTTTTCATTAGGGCCATGAACGAATCCTTCGTTTTTTAGGCCGTGCGATCCGGCTTTTTGTGTATCAGAAGTTACCATGGACAGCACGAAAAGGCAAGCGCGGGCACCGGAGAGGCGTCCCGGCCCTGCTATCTTTCGCGGGATGACGACCCTCCACGAAGAACTCGCCTTCGCCCTGTCCTTGGCCGACGACAGCCGCGGCATCCTCCTCAAGCATTTCGGCACCGGGATGGCGGTGGAATGGAAGGGCGATAACACGCCGGTTACTTTGGCCGACCGCGCCGCGGAGGAAGCGCTGCGGAACCGCATCGCCAAGGCCACGCCCGGATACGGCATCATCGGCGAGGAGTTCGGCAGCGAGGCGGGCAGCGTGGACCGGGAGTGGGTGATCGACCCGATCGACGGGACCAAGGCCTTCATCCACGGGGTTCCGTTGTTCGGGACCTTGATCGCCTTGCTGGAAAAAGGGGAGCCGGTCGTCGGCCTCATCGACTTGCCGGCGTTGGGCCAAAGGGTGTATGCGACGCGCGGCGGCGGGTGTTTTTTGAACGGGAACCCCTGCGGAGTTTCGAAGGTGGCGCGGCTCGAGGAGGCGTTGATCCTGGACGGCAGCGTCACGACGATGGAGCGGCTGGGCCATGGACTCGCGTGGGCGGAGCTGCGGCGCAAGGCGCGCCTGCACCGGGGCTGGGGCGATTGCTACGGCCACTTTCTGGTGGCGACGGGCGCCGCCGAGGTGATGGCCGACCCGGTGGTGGAGATCTGGGACATCGCGCCCATGGCGGTGATCCTCCCCGAGGCGGGAGGGCGCTTCACGGGACTGCTCGGCACGCCCGGCATCCATAACCGTTCGGGCCTGTCGTCGAACGGCCTGCTGCACGACGTCGTGACCGCGGGCCTGACGGCGGATCCGGTGTGAGAGGCGGGAACGGTTGTTAGTTGTTGGTACTTGGTTGTTGGTTAAAGCAGGAGCGCATTAGCCTGTTCAATAGTGTTCCAGTGTTGTGTTTTCCAACAACCAACAACCAAGTACCAACAACCAACAACTTTTACGCTTCCCCGTCCTCATCCTCTTCTCCCGCCTCCCGCAACACGTCCTCCAGCTCCTTGAGAGCCAAGGGCAGGTACAGGATCAGGTCCGAGGCGGTCATGCCGATCGTGCCGCGGTCGCGCCGCGCCGCCTCGCCCGCGCGCCCGTGCAGGAACACGGCCAGGGGGGAAGCTTCCTCGGGGCCGAGCTGCGTGAGCAACGTGCCCAGGATGCCCGCCAGCACGTCTCCCGATCCCGCCGTGGCCATGCCGGGATTTCCCGACGCGGTGACCGTCACGAGGCCTCCGGGATGCGCGACCAAGGTGGTCGAACCCTTGAGGATCAGGTAGACGCCGCGTTCGCCCGTGAAGGCGCGCGCGTTTCCCAGCACCTCGAGCGAGGCGGTCGCGTCGCCGGCGTTGCCGTAGACGCCGCCCATGCGCCGGTATTCGCCCGCGTGGGGGGTGAGCACGAAGTTTTCATGCCCCGCCGGTGAGGCCGGAGCCTCGTCGAACCACGCCAGGGCGTCGCCGTCCACGACGACGCGGCGGCCCTTCAGCAAGGGCATGACCTGTTCGAGGAAGAGGCGCGTGTCGGGATGCTTGCCGAGGCCGGGGCCGATCACGATGGAGTCCGCCCATTCGATCCAGGGAGCGAGCTCGGCGACATGCGCGGGCGAAAAGTGCCGGGCATCGTCGTCGCCGATGGGCGTGCCGATGATTTCGAGCAGGTGCGCGGCGAGGTCGCGGTAAATGCCCGCGGGGACCGCGGCGCGGACGAGGCCCCCGCCCGCACGGAGCGCGGCGTTGGCGGAAAGGGCGGCGGCCCCGTGCATGCCGCGGGAGCCCGAGATCACCAGCACCTTGCCCGCGGTGTACTTGTTGCTTTTCCAGGTCTTCAGCGGCAGGTGGTCGAGCGCGTCTTCCTCGGTGTACATGGCCATGCGCGAGGGCTGGGCGAACAGCCGCTTTTCCTCGAAGGCGATCGGGCTGTAGCCGACCTTTCCGTAGGC
>JAJNBB010000061.1 GCA_021155885.1 Fibrobacteria bacterium
GTGGGCGACGCCAGCAGGGGAACGCTAGGCACCTCGCCCGAGGCCGCGGCCGTGGTGAAGGACTGGACCCTGCCGTAGGTGGCTCCTACCGAGGCGTAGGTGATCACCCGCCAGTAATACTTCGTCGCGGGAGACAGCGGGCCGACGATCCGGCCGGGACCTCCGGGATCGCTGTTCCACGACGGGGTCCCGATGGAATCGTTCACGACGAAGACCGTGAAAAGGCTGTCCCGGGAAACCTGTACGCGATGAGTTGTCCCGTTGCTGGCGTAGTAGGGGCTCCAGGTAAGGGCGGGAGACCATTCGACCCCCGTCGCTCCTTGAAGCGGATAGATCGGGACCGCCGCGAACCCCGTCGGCGTGGTCTCGAAACTGCGCGTCTCCGAAGCCGTGGCCCCGCCGGGTCCGATGCCGATCACGCGCCAGAAATAGCGCCGGCCGACGGTGAGCTGGGTCATCACGACCCAACTCGTCAATCCCGTCTGCCGGACCGGGGATTTCACGGAATCATTGACGATCAAGGCGCCGAAAAGGCTGTCCGCGGAAACCTGCACGCGATAATATTCAGTGGTGGCTACGCCGGTCCAATAAGTCCAGCTCAGCGTCGGGGTCACCGAAAGGCCGGTGGCGTTCGGCGCGGGCGACTGCAGGGGCGGAACGATGGGCGGCGTGGCGGTGCCGGTGGCAAAGGAGCGGACCTCGGAGTAAGCCGCTCCACCGGGCCCCTCGGCGATCACGCGCCAGAAATAAGTCGTATTCTGAAGCAAGGGCGCCGTGAATTTTTCGTACCGGACATAACCGATGCCGGACGTGGCTTGGCCGGCGGATTTCGGCACGGAGTCGTTGACGATCAAGGTTGCAAACGTATGGGTCGTAGACACCTGAAGCCGGTACGCGGTTAACAGGAACGAATTGTTCGACCACCCGACCGGAGTGGCCCAGGAAAGCGACGGCGTGGTCCCGATTCCGGCGGCTCCTTCCGCTGGAACCAGCAATTGGGGCGTGGGCGGGGGCGCCAGGGGAATGGATCCCGGGCCCTTCCATACCCGGACGCTTCGCAGCATGGTGGCCAGGACCGCGCTATCCGCCGCCGAAGGCGCGGCGCCGTCGAACACAACGTACGCCGTCGCCGGCGAACCTTGCTTTTCAACCTGCAAGCCCACCTTGAATCCGGAAGACGAACTCCGGTAGGCGATGTAAATGGCGCGAACGTTAGAGTCGAGGGAAACCGTGTCCGCCCGGTATCCGGGGAGGGTGTCCGGACGAGACAGCAATGAAACGAGTCCGGCATCCCAGGAGTCCACTCCATAGCCCTCGTACCGCACTTCCAGATCCGGCGGGATGTAGAAGACATATTCCTGCGCACTGATCAAGAGCCAGTTCGAAGGTATTTGCAAGCCTCCGCCCGTGGTCACAAAGCTCACCGCGCCTTGGGCGGAAGCTCCCGCCGTGAGCGTCAGGTTCTCAGCCACCCGGGTTACGCCCAGGAAGGTCACCGTCACGGAGTAAGTCCCTGGCGCTATCCCCGTGAGGGTGCACTTCCCCGCCGCATCGCTCACTGCCGACCAGGGGCTTCCCCCGATGGAACAAACGGCGCCGGCCACCGCTCCGGATGAATTGCGTACCAGCAAATGAAGGCTTCCCGCCGCCTGCAACGTATCGCGGCCCAGGTCGAGCCTCTTCACGAAGTCGATGCCGCGGATGAACAGCGAATACACGGTGTCCTGTCGCGTGATCGAGGCTTCAAGGTTGTACTTCCCGTCGGGAAGGTCCCGGAACCGGAAGGCGCCCTTCGTATCCGTCGTCGTGGAATCCGCCTTCGCCGCGGCCGTTGCCGCACCCTTCGCCAGGGCCTCCGCCGGGTACACGCGGACCTTCGCGCCCGCGATCCCGTTGCCCTTGGAATCCACCAAGATGCCCGTCAGGCCGTCGACGCCGGTGCCGCCGCCCGGCGAGCTGCCGAAGTCGCACCCGTAGAAAACCCCCAGAAGGACGGCGGCCAGCCACAAGATTCGGCGATTCATTTCTTCCTCCGTTGGACGACCCCGGTCAGGGGAAAAAACTGGAAGTTAAGCTGGTAAAGCCGGTCGACGGCGGCGTCGCGCGTCGCAAGCGCGAAGGCCTCGCGCCGAAACGCCAGGAACCGTTCGTGGATCAGCCGAACGGTATCCGCCGACACGCTGAGCGTGGCATGGGAGAACGGTCTCACCGGCGCGGGAAAGGTATCGAGCGCCCGGCGCGCGAGATCGAGGTGGCCGAGCAGCATGGGCCGCACCTGGTCCGGAGAGGCCTTTGGTCCGGAAAGGACGACGCGATCCGTGACGTCATAGCCGCCCTGGGCGTTCTTGCGGATCAGCTTCAGCCGCAAAAGCAAGTCGACGGCGTTGCGCGCCTCCTGCTCCGAAATCTCGGGAACAAGCAGCCGCCCCAGCGCCGCATGATCTCCCCGGAAGTCATGAATCGCGAAAAGCTCGCGTATGGCGGCGTAATGCCACTTGCTGAGATATTCCATCTGGGAGGCCTCAAGCAGCGCGTGCTTTCCGCCTGGGTCGGCCGCCTTCAGTTTTTCCAGCACCAGGCGTTTCTCGGCCTCGGTGCCGGCCTCGGAGTAGGCGACCAGATCCTCGAAATAGGCCGTCTCGGCGCGCGAGAGACGGAAGAGCCGCGCCAGCGCGGCCACCCGGGCGCGGGTCAGGCGCGACTTCCCCGCGAGTACCTGCCGGAAGAAGCTCGAGGAGTTCGCCTTCACCACCTGCGCGATGTAGCGCTGGGAAAAGGCGGGGTTGGCCCGCTTTTCGTGGAGATAGGCCTGCTTCAAGAATTCCCGGGCATCCAGGAAGCGGTAGACGGAAAGGGAGGACGCGGCCTTTTGCATACCCTCATTTTAACCGCCCGGAGGTCGATCCTGCATTCCCGGAGGGCAGAAAACGTTCTCCATTGGAGAACGTTCTCCGAATCGGGAGGTCCTACAAGCGGGTCGTAAACCCCCGCGCGTGAAGTCGCCGCCCGTCACAAGGGGATAATCCACCCATCCCGTGTCCTGGGCCACGAGGGTTTCGAACGCGTGGCGAATTCAAAACCCTGGAGCGAGACCCAGTAGTCCGTCCCCACGACCTGCAGTTTCCCTAGCAGGGTGTCGAGGAAGCTCGAAGCAAACAGGCTGTCACGGGAAAATTTCAAGGCGCCAGGACTTTGTGAGGTTCGTATCCGCATGGGACCAGCGGAAAACGGGAGTATTGCTGATCCCGCTCTCGTTCGGCTCCGGCAACGCAAGAGCGGGAACGGACGCAAGCGAGGCGGCCTCGTTTTCCGCAAAGGTGACCTGGCAGCCGGTGAGCCATTGGCCCGCGGTCAATTCCACGGGGTCCGAGACGACGCTTCGGCCTCCGGCCGTTACCAGCACCGAATAAACGCCCACCGCCATCCCTTCGAGCACGCAGGTGCCGATGGAATCGCTGACCGCGCGCCAGGGGCTTCCCGGGATCTCGCACGTCGCGCCCTCCACGGGCCTGTCGTCCGCGCCGTTCACGTACACCCACAGGGTGGCCGCCGGAAGCAAGGTCCTGGAACCCAGGTCCAGCGAACCTTTGAAGTCGATGTTCGGGATGAAGATCGTGAACAAACTGTCTCCGCGCGCATGGGAAGCCATCAGGTTGTATTGCCCGGCGGGAAGATCCGCGAAACGGAAGCGGCCGCCGGCGTCCGTCGTCGTGGAGTCCGCCCGCGCCGCGGCCGCGCGTTTGGCCAACGGGACGACCGGATACGCGCGGACCTTCGCGCCCGACATGCCATCACCCTTGGAATCCACCAGGATTCCGCTGAGTCCTTCTCCACCCGTTCCGCCGCCGCCGGGTGCCACGCCGAACTGGCACGCGGCCAGAAGGATCAGCGTCGCGAACGCGGGCGCGGCCGCAAGGTTCACTTTCCACGATGAACGCATATCCCTCTCCCTACCCTCTTCACGGAACCGCGACGCGACGCGCGCCCGCTTCCTCGGAACCTTCGACCGACACCCCATAAACGCCGCGCGGCACCGCGAGCAGGCCCTCTCCGCGGACCACGGCGCGCGCGGCGCGGCGCCCGTCCAAGGCCCGCACGACCACCGCGCGCGGGACCGCGTCCTCGAAACGCACGCGCAACCCGCCCGCATCGGGACGCGCCGTGAAGCCGAAATCCGGCGCGCGCGCGGCCGGCTGCACCGAGACCACGCCGTTCGAATCCACCCCCGCCGCCCACAGGATGGCATTGTAGATGTGGCGCCGGGTGAACTGCGTCCCTTCGGGAGTGGCGGCGGAGCCGGTGCCGGTGAAATTCTGCGCCCGATGCCCGAGCGCCGTGTAGAAGAATCGTCCCCCTTGGGGGAACGCGCGATACCAGGCCAGAGGATGGTCTCCCATCGGCGCCAGGCCTCCCGGGTTGATGCCGTCTTCCTTCAAGTTCAACGAAACCTTCAGGCCGCTCCGCGCGCGAAGTTGGGCTCCGGTGCTCGTATAGAACAGCCATTCGTCCATGAAGCGCGCCGTGTCGGGAAGCCCGCGGTTCAAAAAACGCCAGGAAGCATCGCCCGACGAGGCCGGATCCAGGCGGACTGTGCCGGATTGTTCCACGGGATGATTGTTGAAGGTCGTGCCGTGCAGACTGTCCAGAGACGGCCAGGCCCCGACCATGTGCAGCGTCGCATGAAGGCTGACGACGCCCTTGCGCCGCGCGAACGCCTCGATCTTTTCCCGGCCCGCGCCGTCGAAGATGTGCTCCAGAAGGGAGTTGTTGTTCAGGACCAGGACGTCCAGGCTATCGAGCGCCGCCAGGAACTCGGCCTTGCGGTCGGCGTCCGGCGGGCAATTGAGGATCCTGCACGAACTGGAATCCGGCAAGCCCAGGCGCGTGACTTGGAAGCCTGCCGAGGCCATGACTAGGCCGGAGCCCAGGCCGGAGCCGGCGGGATTCACGAGGATGTCGCGCAGCGCGTTCGCGGCGGTATGGATGTGGGTGTGCCCGTAAGTCGCGCCGAAGCCCGTGAAAATCCCCACGCGCACGGGCGCCGCCGAGGACGCAGCCGCGGCGGCGCCCAAAAGTGCCGCGATCCGGAACGGAATTCGGGTGGTCATTTTTTCCTCCGCTTGATGGTTTCGGAAACCGGAAAAAACTGAAAGTTCATCTGGTAGAGGCGGTCCACCTCGGGGTCCCGCGTGACAAGATTCAACACGCTTTGCTTGAACTCGCGGATCATCCCCCGAATCTCATTGGCGGAGTTCTCGGAGACGCTCACCGTGACGTAGTGAAAGGGCCGCTTGGCGGGGGGGAACACCTCAAGCGCTCGCCGCGCGAGGTCGAGATGGCCTTCGAGCGCCGGCCGCACCTGCGCGGGAGAAACCTGTGGGCCCGAGAGCACCACGCGCTCGGCGGCCTCGTAGCGGCCGTGCGCGGCCTTGCGGATCAGCTTGAGCCGCAGCAGCAGGTCGATCGCGTCGCGGGCTTCGGCCTCCGTGATCGGGGGATTCAGCAGCGCGCCGAGCTCGTCGCAGTCGCCGCGGAAATCGTACACGCGCACCAGCTCGCGTACGGCGGCGTAATGCCACTTGCTGAAGTATTCCTTTTGGGAGGCCTCCAGCAAGGCGTGGTTGCCTGAGGGGACGGCGGCCTTGAGCTTCTCCAGCGCGTGGCTTTTTTCCTCGGGGGTGTCCGCTTGCGTATAGGCCACCAGGTTCTCGAAGTAGGCCGTCTCGGCCTTCGCCAGCTTGAACAAGCGCGCGAAGCCCAGCACGCGGGCGGGGGTGAGCTTCGACTTGCCGCTGAGCACGTCGCGGAAGAAGCTCGACGAGGACGCCTTCAGGACCTGCGCGATATAGCGCTGGGAAAAAGCGGGGTTCTCGCGCTTGGCGAGCCGGTAGGCTTCCCGGAGAAAATCCCGCGCGTCCAGGAACTGGAAAACGGAAAGGGATGTCGGTTTCGCGCGCAGCATGGGCTCGTCCTGTCCTTAGTTTAGACGCCGGAGGGCGTCGGGGGGCCCCACGGGAGATAAAAAACGTTTGCCGTCCGCAAACGTTTGCCAAACCGAAGCAGGGTATTGCCCCGCTTTCTTCGCCGTTCCAATCTGGAGCGCGTCCCCTGCCCGAATGCGACGATTTTTCGAGGATTTCGACCGAAACGGCCTTATTTCTGGCACCGTTTTCGCATCTAAATTGATAATCATGAACACGACCAAAAAACTCGCCGAAGTCCTCCGCAACAACCACCAGCACTGGGTCGGCGACGGCTTTCCCGTGCGTACCCTGTTTTCCTACAACGGGCACGGCAACAAGATCAGCCCGTTCCTGATGCTCGACTACGGCCTGGGGGAGTTTCCCCCGACCGAAGAGCGTCGCGGCGTGGGCGAGCACCCGCACCGGGGCTTTGAAACCGTGACCATCGTCTACGAGGGGTCGGTGGAGCACCGCGACTCGGGCGGCGGCGGCGGCAAGATCGGCCGCGGCGACGTGCAGTGGATGACCGCGGCCTCGGGCGTGGTGCACGAGGAGTTTCACGGCCGCGAGTTCGCGCAGAAAGGCGGCGCCTTTGAGATGGCGCAGCTCTGGGTAAACCTGCCCGCGAAGGACAAGATGAGCTCCCCGCGCTACCAGGAGGTGCTGGACGCCCACATCCCCGCCGCGGAGCTTCCCGACGGCGCGGGCACGGTACGCGTGATTGCGGGAGAGTATGCGGGCCACAAGGGAGCGGCGAAGACCTATTCGCGCCTCAACGTCTGGGACGTGCGGCTGAAACCGGGACGAATCGCTACGTTCACGGTGACCGATGGAGACACGGTGATCCTGCCCGTGTTCGCGGGCGCGGTGCGCGTCAACGGCGAGGGAACGATCGGCACCGCCGAAGCGGGGCTGTTCGACCAGGCCGGGTCCGACTTCACGGTGGAGAACACGGGCACGGAGGAGGCCAAGATCCTGTTCCTCTCCGGGGAGCCGCTGAACGAACCTATCGCGGGCTACGGTCCCTTCGTGATGAACACGAACGAGGAGATCTACCAGGCCATGCGGGATTTCCAGAGCGGCAAGATGGGGCGGCTGGCTTAGGCCTTCTTGATCCGGTCGACGAAGGGGCGCGGCCCCTCCTGAACGGAGGGCGCGCCTCTTTTTATTTTGAGGGGTTTCGAACGCAGGAGACGGCATGTACGGATTGATCGGAAAGTTCAAGGCCCATCCGGGCAAGCGCGACGATCTCATCGCGCTCATGCTCGGCGAGACCCCGGAAATGCTGGGATGCCTTTCCTACGTAGTCGCGCGGGATCCCAAGGATCCCGACGCCGTATGGATCACCGAAGTCTGGGACAGCGCCCTGAATCACAAGGCCTCGCTCCAAATCCCCGGGGTGAAGGCCGTGATCGCCAAGGCCATGCCGCTGATCGCGGGCTTCGAGTCGCCGCAGGAAACCGAGCCCGTGGGCGGCGTGGGACTATAGTATGTGCCGCAACATCAAAACCCTGTTTAACTTCAGCCCGCCCGCCACCGACCTCGAGATCCGCGACGCCGCGCTGCAGTTCGTGCGCAAGCTGAGCGGGTTCACGGCGCCGTCGAAGGCCAACGAGGCGGCCTTCAACCGGGCCGTGGAGGAAGTCGCGGCCACCGCGCGCACGTTGATCGACTCCCTGACGACCTATTCGCTCCCGCGCGACCGCGAGGTCGAAGCCGCCCGCGCCAAGGCCAGATCCGCGCTGCGCTTCGGCGGGGCATCTTAAGGACGACGCCATGGACAACACCCTTTCCGACGACGTGCAAGAGCGGCATCGCCGCGCTGCGGCCGAGAGCAACAACCGCGCCTGGGAACTTTCGACGGCGGCCCGTACCCCGCAAGAAGACCGTGAAATGCTGGACGCCGCGCACGCCGCCGCGTGGCACTGGGGAAAAATCGGGACCGAGCTAAACCGCCAGCGCGCGACGATGCTGCTGGCGGAGGCGCATGCCCTGTGCGGCCTCGGCTCGACCGCGCTCGCCTACGCGCGCGAAATGCACGCCTACTTCCTGCGCCGCGACGAAACGCCCGATTGGGAAATCGCCCTGGCCCACGCGATCCTGGCCCATGCCGCCCGCGTCGCGGGCGACGACGACGGCCACCGGCGCGCGTACCGCGACGCCGAGGCCGCCCTCGCGGCCGTGGCCGAACCCGGGGACCGCCAGGTGGTCGAAGAAACCTTCGCGCACGTTCCCCACCCGGCCTGACGGGCCCCCTGAAAATCAGCCAAAACTCGCCTTATGCCCTGGTTTTAGGGGTTTTGGGCCTGTTGATCCGCGCCCGCCGGAAAAGGATTTTGATCCTCATGAAGGGTCCTTTTCGTTACCAGGCCGCCGCCGGCGACTGCTTTCCCACCTCGGTGGTGAACGGCCTCACCGCGCTTTACCCGTTCTATGACATCCCCTCCGCCGTGATCCAGCACGTCTATCTCTACGCTCTGGACGACGACTCCCGCACGGGAGGCACCAGCGACGAGGCCGGAAAGTTCCTCGCGACCTGGCTCAGCCGCTTCCGCCGCAAGGGATTCAAGATCGAGGCCGAGTTCCTCGAGGGGCGCGACGTGGACCTGAAGCCGCGCGGCAGGATCGCGCGCCACCTCGCCGGGGGAGGCGTGGCCGTGTACGACACCTACAGCGCCAGCGGCGCCCGCCATTCGGTGCTGGCCCTGGGCATGGAACGGGATTGGATGTACTGCTGGGATCCCCGCTATCGCCCGCGCGCCATCCGTTCGACGCGCAACGCCGAAACGCTGCGGCCGGCGACGCCCGAGAAGCCCAACCTGCGCGTGCGGCGCGGGTGGCTTGAGCAATCGTCCGCGAAGGCCTATACGCTCGGGCCGCTCCGCGACCGCTGCGCGATCCTGCTCTCGCGGTGAAACATCGTTCCGAATTATTTTTTCGGCATGCCCAAGGGATTTTGATGCCGGACTTTCGCGCCAAACTCTTCCGGATTCCCGGCCCCGGCGGCTGGGTGTTCCTGACCGTTCCGGCGCGGCACGCGCCTCCGCCGGGCGGGCCCTGGGGCCGCACGCCGGTGCGGGCCACGGTGGACGGCAAGACCTGGGACACGAGCGTGTGGTGGGACACGAAGTCCCAAAGCACCTTGCTGGCGGTGCCCAAGAAGATTCGCGGCGGAAAAGACGACGGGGACACGGTCGCCGCGGGGGTCGAGCCGAGGGCTTGACGTTCGCGCACAGAAATCGCCGCTTCGCGAGGAATCGCGATACCTAGCTTTAGCCTTCTCGGATAGTGCGGTTTTTCAACCCGACCGGAACGGCCCCCTTATGAATCTGAACGAACTCGCGGGGCTCCTGAGAAGCGGACGCCAGGATTTATTGTCCCGCTGGCGCCAGGAAGTCCGGAATCTGCCTTCCGCCAGGCTTCTCGACATCCCCACCCTCAACGATCACATTCCCGGCCTGATCCACGAACTGGCCGCCGCCTTTGAAACCGGGGTCGCCCAAACCATTCCGGACGGGCTCGCGGAGGAAAGCGCGCCCATCCACGGCCTGCAGCGCCTCAAGGACGATTTCGACATCGAGGAGGTCGTCGCGGAATACAACATCCTTCGCGGGTGCGTTCACGACATGGCCCACGACAACGGTTTCACCCTGCAGGGCTTGCCTTTCCACATTCTCAACCAGGTGTTCGACCATGCCATCGGGCTGGCCCTGAAAACCTATACCGCCCAACGCGCCCGCGACGTGCAGCAGCGCCGCGAGGACTATCTGGCCTTCGTGGCGCATGACCTGCAAACGCCCGTGTTCGCGATTTCGCTCGCGGGAAGGCTGCTGGAAAAAACCCTTCCCGTGGGCGGCTACGGTCCGGATTCGGCCCAGATGCTGAACACGCTCGCCCGCAGCGTGCAGCAGCTCGAGGCGTTGGTCCGCAAAATCCTCGAGGAAAACATGCATCTCCAAACGGAGACCGGCATCAAGCCCGTGAGACGGGAGTTCGACTTATGGCCCTTGGTGGAGGCCCTTCAGGAAGACCTTTTGACCGTCGCCGAGGCTTCCGGCACGCGGCTGGCCAACCAAATGCCCCACGACCTGGTCGTGTTCGCCGATGCCGGCCTCCTCCGGCGCGTCTTGCAAAACCTTGTCACCAACGCCATCCGCTATGCGCCGCACGGGAAAGTCGTGGTGGGAGCGAAGTCGAATGCGTCGGGCGACGTGGAATGCTGGGTCACCGACAACGGCTCCGGAATTCCGGCGGAAATCCTCGGCAGCATTTTCGCAAAGGGAGAAACCGACGCTTCCACGAACAACAGCACGGGCCTGGGACTCGCCATCGTTCAGCTTTTCACGGAAGCCCACGGCGGCACCGTGACCGTCGAATCCGAGGAAGGAAAAGGCTCGACCTTTCGCCTCACCCTTCCCGCCAAGGCCTAGCCCGGCTCCGTTCCCCGCATCCGCACCGTGCGCCGCGCGGGATCACTTGTCTATCTTAGGCCCATGAAATTCGAGGACATCCACGCCCGGGTCGGCCACGTTCCGTTCATCGCCAAGGAGAACGCCCGCATCCTCTACGACCTGATTCTCCGGGAGCGTCCCGCGCGTATCCTGGAACTGGGCATCGCCCACGGCACGGCCACCTGTTACATGGCCGCCGCCCTCGAGGAGGCCGGCGGGGGCCTGATCACCGCGGTGGACCTGCTCGAGACCGCCGCGACGTTCCAGCCATCCGCCGAGGAGCAGCTGGAACGAACCGGCCTGTCGAAGTTCGCGCGCGTGGTGCGCATGCAAACGGGCTACACCTGGTTCCTGCACGACGAGATCGCCCGCCGGACCCGTGACGGAGCCTGCGAGCCCGAGTACGACCTGTGCGTGATCGACGGCCCCAAGAACTGGACCATCGACGGGGCGGCCTTCTTCATGGCCGACAAGCTCCTGCGGCGAGGCGGGTGGATGATTTTCGACGACTACGACTGGACCTATCGATGGGATTGCGTCGAGGACAACATCGACGGGATCACGCAGCGTTCGCTATCGCGCGAGGAACTGGAAACCCCGCATATCCGCGAGGTGTTCGAGTTGCTGGTGCGGCAGCACCCCGACTACGGGGATTTCCTGCGCATGGAAAGAAACGACTGGGCGTTGGCCCGGAAAACCGGCGGCGGCGACAAGACCTACACCCTCGTGTACAGCGAGACGACGCCCGACCTTTTCGCGAAGGCGCTTCGGAAGGTCCTGCGCCGCCTGCGCGGCCTGACCCGGTCGCTTCGCCGCGGCTGAGGATCCGCCGCTCCCTTACCGCTCCCACTCGGGATCGAAACGGATCGGCTCGCCCCATCCCGGCTCGTTGAACTTCCCGTCCTTGAACACGAAGCGGCCGCGCACCATGGTCATCACGGGCACGCCCTTCACGGTCCAGCCGTCGTAGGGGGTCCACTTCACCTTGGTCTGCATTTCCTCGTTGCGGAACGTGCGCGTCTTGTTCATGTCGACGAAGACGATGTCGGCGTCGTAGCCCGGCTTGAGATGCCCCTTGCCGACCATGCCATACAGGCGGGCCGGGCCTTCGCTCATCCACCGGGCCAGGTCCGGCAGCGTGCACAGGCCCTGGCTGACGCGGTCCAGCATCAGCGGGAACAGGGTCTCGACGCCCGGCATGCCCGCGGGCGCGAGCGGATAGCCCCGGTCCTTTTCTTCCTTCGTGTGCGGGGCGTGGTCCGTGGCCGTGCAGTCGATCACGCCGTCCTTGAGCGCCTGCCACAGGGCCTTGCCGTGGCGCGCTTCGCGCAGCGGCGGGTTCATCTGGCCGTAGGTTCCCAGCTTCTCGTAAACCTCCGGGGCGATGAGGAGAAAGTGCTGCGGGCACACCTCCACCGAGATCAGGCCGTCCACTTTCTCGCGGCGCAGGAAATCGGCCTCTTCCTCGGTGGTGAGGTGGAGGATGTGCAGCCGGCGATTGTACTTCTTCGAGAGCTCCACCGCGAGCGTGCTGGCCTTCAGCGCGGCCTCGGGCGAGCGGATGAAGGGATGATCCTGCAGGGTCGCCTTGTCGCCCAGGCGCGCGGCATTGGCCTTGATCATCGCGTCGTCCTCGGCGTGCACGGCGATGAGCTTGCGCCCGTTGCCGAAAATGCGGTCGAGATCGGGCCGCTCGCTCACGAGCAGGGTGCCGGTGGACGACCCCATGAAAATCTTGATGCCGCAGGCTTCGGGGATGGAGTTCAATTCCTCGAGATTGTCGGGCGTCGCCCCGATGAAGAACCCGAAATCGACGTGGCATTTGGTCCCGGCCAGGGCGATCTTGTCGCGAATGGCCTGCGCCGTGGTCGCGGGAGGGTTGGTGTTGGGCATGTCCAAAAAGGAGGTCACGCCTCCGGCCGCCGCCGAGCGGGAACCGGATTCCAGGTCTTCCTTGTGGGTGTTGCCCGGTTCGCGAAAGTGGCACTGGGGGTCGATCACCCCGGGCATCACCTTCAGCCCCGAGGCGTCGAGGATCTCCTCCCCCGCGCGGGGCGGAAGCTCCGGCGCCACTTCGAGGATCTTGCCGTTTTCAACGCGGATGTCGGCGCGCGCCGCGCCGGCGGAAGAGACGACTTCGCCGCCCCGAATGAGGATGGAATTCATGCCGGATACCCGCTCAGCGCAGCAGCTGCCGGAGGGAGGCCTGGAGCTTGGTCAGCTGGCCGCGCACCGCCTTCACGGTGGCGAGGGCGGTCTTGATGCGCCGCACCTTGCGGCCGTCGATCTCCGCCTTCGCGCGGGCGCCGCGGGGAAGGCCCGCGGGGCCGTTCTTCATCCAGCGGCGCAGGGCGATGTAGGATACGCCGTACTGGCGCGACGCGGCGGTAATGCCGCCGCGGCCGTACTTTTCCACGAAGGCGAGAATCTTGCGGCGTTCCGGTTCGGAGTAGCGCTTCCCGGTATTCCCTTTTTTGCGTTCGACTTTTGCCAATGCGTCATCCTTTCAAAAGCGGGAACAAAAAGGCATCCCGATGTTTCACTTTGTATCACACTACTAAATTATAACTGCAATGAACATAATAAAGAATAACTTTTCCTCAATGAAAAAAGCATCGGAAACTTCACGGCCGGACTGGTTCGATCGCGACAACCCGCCGCGCCTCGACATGCAGGAACGGTCCGGGACCTTGTCGGCGCAGGCGATCCGCGCGCTGGAGAAAGAGCATGCGGATCGCTTCGCGGGCGTCCGCGGGCGCGTCGCGCTGGGGCTTCTGTACCTGTGGCACGATCATTGGGACGAGGCGCACCGCATCGCGCAGGCCGATGAGGGCGAGGCCCATCATGATTTGCTGCACGCGATTCTGCACCGCCGCGAAAAGGACTTCTCCAACGCGGAGTACTGGTTCCGCAGCGCCGGGCGGAACGCCGCGTTCGATGTCCTGGGCGGGCGCCTGGCCAAATTGACGCTCGAGGACCCGCTGCGCGCGGCCATCGTTCCGTACGGACGGTGGAGCCCCGCCGGGTTTTCGGCGGCCGTGAAGAACGCTCTGAACGGCGACCGGAAAAACGATGCGCCTCTTCGCGCCGTGCAGGCGGAGGAGATCATCACCTTCTTCGAAACGCTGGACGCGTGACGCGCGCCCGCGCTTGGCTGGCCGCGGCCATCCTGGGCCTGGGGCTCGCGCTGCCCGCGGCGGCGGCGCGAACCCTGCGCATCGCCTCCTTCAATCTCGAATGGCTTACCGCCACCGCGGACGAGACCCGCATGGCCCCCTGGAAGAGCGAAGCCCGGCTGCGGGACCACCGGCGCGATCTCGCCCGCATCCTCGCCGAGGACGTCCGCGCGGACATCGTCTGCGTGCTCGAGGTGACCTCGCGCACGGCGCTCGACAAGCTGGCCGCGGAGCCCGCCCTGCGGAAGTCCGGGTACCGCGCGCTGCACCTGGAGTCGGGCGACACGGGCACGGGGCAGGACGTGGCGTTCCTGGTGCGCGTCCCGCTGGACAGGTTCGCGGGGACCGAGATGCGCCGCTTCGCGGACACGCTTGCGCAAGCTCCGCGCGGGAAGAAGCGGCCCCGGGCCCGCCTCACCAAGCACGCCGTGGTGTGCCTGACTGCCGCGGACCTCAAGGTCTGCGTGATGGGACTGCATCTGCTGGCCCATCCGGACGACAAGGGTCGCACGGCCCGGCGCGAGATCCAGGCCCGCATCGCGGCCGGGCTGATCCGCACCGAGATCGTCGCGAAGGGGTACCTGCCGATCGTGCTGGGAGACCTCAACGATTTCGATCCGGAGATCGCACTCCCTCCGGCCTACAAGGGGAAGAGCCGGGTGCTGGGCATCCTGAAGGATTTCGACCCGGCGCGCCGGGGAGTGGAGATGTTCAATTTCGCGGAAAGGATCCCGGTGGAAAATCGCTACTCCGCCTACTGGGACAAGAACAAAAACGACCGCCGGGATTCGACGGAACCGGTTTCCCTCATCGACCATATCCTGCTGGACAAGGCGCTAGCCGGCAAGCTGATGAAATCGGAAATTTTGCACAAATCGCAGGATGGATCCGTTTCGGACCATTGGCCGGTGGTGGTGGAAATCAGCGGATCGAATCGGTAGACTAATAGAACACTTCGCAAGGAGGATCCCATGAATTACCTCGCCATTCTAGTATCCGCAGCCGCCAGCTTTTTGATCGGCTGGGCCTGGTTCATGATCCTGTTCAAGGAACCCTACATTCGCGGGCTGAACAAGACCGCCGAGGAACTCGCCAAGGGGCCCACGGCCGTGCCTTCCCTGTTGCTGCAGTTCGCCGGGAACCTGGTCATGGCATTCGTGCTGGCGTGGTTCATCGCGCGCCTCAACGCGAACACGGCCATGGAGGGGATCAAGGTCGGCGCGCTCGCCTGGCTGGGCTTTATCGCCGCGGTGCTGGGCCCCTACTATGCCTTCCAGGCCTACCCGTTCTCGTTCTTCCTCATCAACGCGGGGTACCCTTTGGTCTCGCTGCTGTTGATGGGGGCGATCCTGGGCGTGTGGAAGATCACGAAGCGCGGGTTGGGCCGAAAGGAAACTCCCAGCACGCGGAAGGCCTTGAGCGGGTAACCCGTCTCGAAGGCTTCCGGGGCGGAAACGAAGTCCCAGCGCAGGATCCGCCGCCACAGGCGATAGGCCTGCAAGGCCTCGAATTCATATTGATAGGCCTCGTAGGACTCGGAACGTCCTCCCGCGGGGTCCTCAAGCCAGGCCCATCCATAGCGGAATCCGGCGACGGCGAGGCTGACACCGTAGGTGCGCGTCGCGGAGGAGGAAGACCAGGAACGTCCCTGCAGCCACTCCCGTTCCCATTCATGGGCGACGGAGGCTTCCACCAGGTCGGCGAACTCCGCCTCCAAGCCCAAGGCGGCCCGCAAGACCCGCGGCAGCGGATCCCGCACCTCGGGATTGGAGTACCTTACGTCGGGCCCCATGTTCTGCAGCGCGACGCCTGCCGCGGGCCGGGTTTCCAGGGAGAGGACGCCGACGCTAGCCGCCGGATGAAAATGGGGGTTCGCGCTGGCTCCCAGATCGAAGGCCCAACCCGAGACCCGGCTTTGGCTGTATTGCGCGTCGTAGTACTTGACCGCGCCTCCCACGCTGACCGGAAAACCCAGCCGTACGGCCGCGCCGAGGCCGTAAACGTTCTCCACCGCGTGGTAGCTGGAGGACTGGCCCGAGGAGGTGAGAACCGTCCCGAAATCGATTTGATTCCGGAAGAAGCCGATTCCCATGTCAAGACCGTCCGAACCCGGAATCGACCCCGAGACTCCGGAAAAGTTTTGGGAGGAGATCCCGCCGAGGCCCTCCGGCCAGGTTTGGCGCGAAAAGGCCGCGTGGAGTTGCGAACCGGTGGAACGCTCCAGCTCGGCCAGCAGCGCAGGGTTGTAGTAAAGGCTCGTGGCGCCCGTGGGGAAAGCCCCCCCGGATTGCAGGGCACTATATCCCTCGCCGCCCGGAGGCGGCATGCCGAGCGGGAGGATGGCGGCACCGCCCTGGGCGAACGTCGAGGCGGTCAGGCAGAGGAAGGCCGGAATGAGAAATCGCATTTATTCAATTTATAACGAATTTTAAGGAACCCCAATAACCCGGGTTAACGCGCCTCCGGTTTACGCCTTCCACGCCGCCCTACTTCTTCCGCTTGGCCAGCCGCCGCTCTTCCTCCATCATCTTCACCAGCCATTCGCCGGTGTGGGATCCCGGGGTGGCGGACACTTCCTCCACCGTCCCCCGGGCGATAATGCGGCCGCCGGCGTCGCCGCCTTCGGGGCCGATGTCGAGGACGTAGTCCGAATTGCGCACGATGTCCAGGTTATGCTCGATCACCAACACGGTGTTGCCCTGCGCGACCAGCGAGTGCAGCACCACCAGGAGCTTGCGCACGTCCTCGAAGTGCAGGCCCGTCGAGGGCTCGTCGAGGATGTAGAAGCTGCGGCCCGTCGCGCGGCGCGAAAGTTCCGCCGCCAGTTTCATGCGCTGCGCCTCGCCGCCCGAAAGCGTCGTGGCCGACTGGCCCAGCGTGATGTACCCCAGTCCCACGTCCAGCAAGGTTCGCAGCTTCGAGGCGATGGGCGGGATGCTTCCGAAGAATTCGAAGGCGTCTTCCACCGTCAGGTTCAGGACCTCGGCGATGGACTTTCCCTTATAGAGGACCTGCAGGGTGTCCCGGTTGTAGCGGTTGCCCTTGCACACCTCGCAGGGCACGTACACGTCGGGCAGGAACTGCATCTCGATCTTGATCAGGCCGTCACCCTCGCAGTTTTCGCACCGGCCGCCCTTGACGTTGAAGCTGAAACGGCCGGGCTTATAGCCCCGCACCTTCGACTCCGGGGTCATCGAGAAAATGTTGCGGATCTCGGTGAATAGCCCCGTGTAGGTCGCGGGGTTGGAACGCGGCGTGCGCCCGATCGGGCTCTGGTCGATGACGATGGCCTTGTCGAGATAATCGAGGCCGTGGATCGCCTTGTACGGGCCCGGCTTCTCGCGCGACCCGTGCAGTTTCTGGGCCAGCACGCGCGCGAGCACGTCGTTGATCAGCGAGGACTTTCCGCTGCCGGAGACGCCGGTCACCGAAATGAACTTCCCGAGGGGGAACTCCGCCTCGACGTTCTTGAGGTTGTTGTGGGTCACGCCCGTGATCCGCAGGGTCTTGCCCACGTTCTCGAGCTTGGCGCCCTTGCGGTTCAGCTCCTGCGCGCCCGCCTGAATCGACACCCGGTCGATGCGCTTGCGCCCGCTCAGGTAGTCGCCCGTGTCGGTGCGCGCCGTGTCGATCAGCTGCTCCGGAGTGCCCGTGAACTGGATGCGGCCCCCGTGCGCGCCGGCGCCGGGCCCCACGTCGATCACCCAGTCGGCGAGGCGGATCGTGTCGGCGTCATGCTCGACGACGAGCACGGTGTTGCCCAGGTCGCGCAGCCGGCGCAAGGTGTGCAGCAGGCGGTCGTTGTCCCGCTGGTGCAGGCCGATCGACGGTTCGTCCAGGACGTACAGCACCCCGGTCAGGCCGGTGCCGATCTGCGAGGCCAGCCGGATGCGCTGCGCCTCGCCGCCCGAAAGCGTGCGCGCCGTGCGGCCCAGGTTCAGGTAGGTCAGCCCCACGCTGACGAGGAAGTTCAGGCGTCCCAGGATTTCCTTGAAAACCTGCTTGGCGATCGCGCGCTCCTGTTCGGAGAGGTCGTCCTCGGCGGCCTTGATCTTCGGGAACTTGAAGAACTGGTACAGGTTGGATTCGACGGGGTTTTCCCACGGCTTGTCCTCCTCGAGGGCGCGGGTCCACTCGAAAGCCTTGCCGATGGACAGGCCGCATACGTCCATGATGTTGAGGCCGCGGATGGTGACCGCGAGCACGTCCGTCTTCAGGCGCAATCCCTTGCACGTCGTGCAGGGCTTGTCGTCCATGTAGGCCTCGAGGTCGCGGCGCACGCTCTCGCTCTCGGTCTGCTCGTGGCGCCGCTTGATCGACGGGATCACCCCGTCGTAGCGCGCGTGCCAGGTGTTCGTATGGCCCGAGGAGGCGCCCCACTTGACCTTGTAGCGCTCCTCGCCCGTGCCGTACAAGATGAGGTCGATATGCTTCTTCGGTAGCTTCTTCAGGGGGACGGTGAGGGAAAACCCCTCCTTTTTGGCGATCTGCGAAAGCAGCTGGGTGCTCCAGCCCTCGGCGTTGTCGGCCGTGCCCGCCCAGGGAAGGATGCCGCCCTCGTTGATCGAAAGCTCCAGGTCGAGCACCGAGCGCACGTCGACCTCCTTGATGAAGCCGAGGCCGTTGCAGGCCGGGCAGGCGCCGTGCGGGGAGTTGAACGAGAAGCTATGCGGCTCGATCTCGGCGAAGGACTGTCCGGTGGCCGGATCCACCAGCTTCTCGGAGAAGAACACGTCCTCTTTCGTGTCGGCGATGTTCACCAGCATCTCGCCGTCGCCGTGCTTCAGCGCCAGCTCGACCGAATCGGTCAGCCGCTTCTTGAATTCCGCGGACGCGGCGGAATCGGCTTTGATCGAAAGGCGGTCCACCACCAGGTCGATGTTGTGCTTGACGTAGCGGTCGAGCTTGATTTTTTCCTCAAGCTGGTAGACTTGGCCGTCCACGCGCGCGCGCACGAATCCCTGCTGCAGGTAGCGCTGGAAGATCTCCTCGTAGGTCCCCTTGCGGTCCTTCACCAGCGGCGCGAGGAGGAGGACTTTCACTTCGGCGGACTTCCGCGTGGCGGGCATGGAGGCGATCGCGTCCACCACTTCCTGCACCGTCTGGTTCTTCAGGCGCTTTCCCGACACGGGGCTGCGCGCGTGCCCCACCCGCGCGTAAAGCAGGCGCAGGTAGTCGTAGATCTCGGTGATCGTGCCCACCGTCGAGCGCGGGTTGTGGCCGGCGCTTTTCTGGTCGATGGAGATCGCGGGCGATAGGCCCTCGATCATGTCGACGTCGGGCTTCTCCATCAGGCCGAGGAACTGCCGCGCGTAGGACGAAAGCGACTCGACGTAGCGGCGCTGGCCCTCGGCGTAAATCGTGTCGAAGGCCAGCGAGGACTTGCCCGAACCGGACAGGCCGGTGATGACCACCAGCTTGTCCTTGGGGATGTCGACGTCGATGTTTTTCAGGTTGTGCGCGCGGGCTCCGCGCACGCGAATGTGGTTGTCGCTCATGAAATCAGCTTACCAATTGGGGGTAAAAAGGCTTAAACATTACTGACAATTTGTGCAGTAAATATACGAAATTTTACCCCCGCGAAGGCGTGGGGTCAAGGGGCACAGAGCGTTTGGGGGCCGCCCGCCCCCGGCCTCCCCGAAACCCGAAACCGGGCGGGCCCCGCGGCTAGCGCGCCGCGGGCCGGAACGCGGGGCTGGGCTTGCGCCCGTCCGCGCGATAGCCGCGGAGGGTTCCGGGAATCCCGGCCTTCGCGGGCGCATGCGAACCGGGGACCGGACGAATTCCCGAGGGAACGCTGACCCGCAGGGTGTCCACGAAGAGGAAGCGATCCGGGGACGAGGCCGTCAGGCAGGGCTTTTCGACGTCGAACCGGCAGGGGTTCTGCGGGTTCGCGTACACGGGGTACTTGCCCGCGGGCAACCCTTTCACCGCAAACGACGGTCCGTGCGGCCGGATGTCGGTGATGCACACGCGCTCCGGATGCTGCTCGATCACGAAGGAGGCGTGGAGCGCCCCGTTGCGCAGCTCGATCACCTCGCGCGAGAAGGACGTCTGGCAGTTGCCGTAGGCATCGTTCAACAGGCGCAGGGTGAAATCCTGGTTCGGCGGGACCTGCCCCGGCTGCAGGAACCAGCCCCGCCGCGTCGTGATGCCCACGGACAGGACCCCCGCGAACTCAGGCATGGGTTCATAGGCGCAGGGGAGACAGTCCCGCTTGACGACATACACGTCATAGTAGCCCGCCCCCAGCGGGGCCATCACGAACGTGGGCCCGTACGGCATGTACACGGCGGGACAAAGGGCTTCGGGGTGTTCGGTGGCCAGGAAGCTCAGGGTGAGCTTTTTGCCTTCGATCTTGACGGACTGGTGGCTATAGGTGGTGGCGCAATTGAAGCGGTAGCTGAGCAATTGCAGGTCGAAGGATTTTCCCGCGGCGACGGAGTCGGGGTTCAAGATGTAGGGCGCGCGGTCGTCGTTTCCCTGCGCGAACGCGGAGGCGCCCAGCGCGAGAACAAGCAAGAGGCTTCGGGTGAGGGACGGGGATTGCATGACGGGCTCCTTTCTCAGGTCGGAGCACGCCCCGGAACCGGCCGGACATCTTGGGACAAGTTCCGGGGAAAGCTCCTGCCCTTAATTTACGGTGTATCCGGGGGAAGAAAAACCCGGAAGCCCGCGGGTTGGGGACAATTTATCCCATTCGGTTTTTCCAGGGCGGAAAGGGGGTTTCTGACCCGAACAGGGCCCTTGGAAGCGCCGGCGACCCAACGGAACGCGCGGCCCCAGGCGCCCCGTTTTTTTGCATTTTTAACCCCTTCCAAAACCTTCTTTCCGCCCCGGGATTCCTGAAAAATGGCCGAAAAATTCATCTATTACATGCACCGCCTGTCCAAGACCTACCCTCCCGCGAAGAAGGTGCTGGACAATGTCTCGCTGTCGTTCTATTACGGCGCCAAGATTGGCATCATCGGCTACAACGGCGCGGGCAAGTCGACCTTGATGAAAATCATGGCCGGCATGGACAAGGACTTCGACGGCGAGGCCTGGATCGAGTCCGGCCGCACGGTGGGGTATTTGTCCCAGGAGCCCCAGCTGGATCCGAACCTCACGGTGAAGGAAAACGTGGAGCTCGCGGTGGCGGGAACCAAGAAGCTGCTGAAGGATTTCGAGGAAATTTCGCTCAAGTTCGGCGAGGAGATGAGCGACGAGGCGATGGAGAAGCTGCTCGAGAAGCAGTCCAAACTGCAGGACCAGATCGACGCGGCGGACGCGTGGGACCTCGACCGCCACCTCGAGATCGCGATGGACGCCCTGCGCCTGCCTCCCGGCGATTCCGCGGTGACGCATCTCTCCGGCGGCGAGAAGCGGCGCGTGGCCCTGTGCAAGCTGCTGCTCGAGAAACCCGACCTGCTTCTGCTCGACGAACCCACCAACCATCTCGACGCCGAGTCGGTCGCCTGGCTGCAAACCCACCTCGCGGCCTACAAGGGTTCCGTCATCCTCGTCACGCATGACCGTTACTTCCTCGACAGCGTCGTCGGCTGGATCCTCGAACTCGATCGCGGCCGCGGCCACCCCTACGAGGGCAACTACAGCGCCTGGCTCGAACAAAAGGGCGCGCGTCTCAAGCAGGAAGAGAAGGAAGAGAGCAACCGCCAGCGGGTGCTCAAGGCCGAGCTGGAGTGGGTGCGCATGTCTCCCAAGGCGCGCCAGTCCAAGGGCAAAGCACGTCTTGCCTCGTATGAGGAATTGTTGCAGGCCGCTACGCCCGAAAAGCTCAAGGGCGCGCAGATCTCGATCCCGCCGGGTCCGCGCCTGGGCGACACGGTGATCGAGGTGAAGGGCGTGCGCAAGGCCTTCGGCGACAAGCTGCTGTTCGAAAACCTGGAGTTCAGCCTGCCCAAGGCCGGCATCGTGGGCGTGATCGGGCCGAACGGCGCCGGCAAGACGACGCTGTTCAAGCTCATCACCGGTCAGGAGAAGCCCGACGCGGGAACGGTGCGGCTGGGCGAGAGCGTGGTGCTGAGCTACGTGGACCAAAGCCGCGACACGTTGAACGGCGAAAAGTCGGTGTTCGAGGAGATCGCCGGGGGCGACGTCGACCTGATCCGGCTCGGCGGCCCGAACGGGGTGGAAGTCGCGGCGCGCGCCTACGTGGCGAAGTTCAACTTCGGCGGCAGCGACCAGCAGAAAAAGGTCAAGGACCTCTCCGGCGGCGAGCGCAACCGCGTGCACCTGGCCAAGCTCCTGCAGACCGGCGGCAACGTGCTCCTGCTCGACGAGCCCACCAACGACCTCGACGTCGAAACCTTGCAGGGCCTCGAGAACGCTATCGCCGAGTTCTCCGGCTGCGCCGTGATCATCTCCCATGATCGCTGGTTCCTCGACCGGCTCGCCACCCACATCCTCGCCTTCGAGGGCGACTCGCAGGTGGTGTACTTCGAGGGCAACTACGCGGCATACGAGGAGAACCGCAAGAAGCGCCTCGGCATCGACGCCGATACCCCGCACCGCATCCATTACAAGCCGCTGACGCGGGGCTGAGCCGGACCGGCCGCCCGGGGGAAGCGTTCTCTTGCTGAGAACGCTTTTTCATTGGCCCCGCGCCGCCCGCGGCCGGCGGTTATAACTTTGCGTTCATGGAACTCCGCGACCTGAAGCCCGTGCTATCCGGAATGTGTATGGCCGTGATTTTCACGGGGTGCCTTCTCGGGGAAGACGAGAAGGCGGAGGCGCCGCTGCGCGCCTTCAAGAACGGGGTCTACACGGACCGGGAACTCGGCTACCGCGTCGCGTTCCCGCCGCAATGGTCCGTCAGCGCCCCCACCGGGTATGAGGGCTTCGACCTGTCCGGGGTCGGCTATGCATCGGGCTCCAAGTATCCGCCCCAGGTGACCATCTGGCGCGACTCGCTCTACCCGGACGAAATCCTGCGGGAAGAAATCGAATCGCGCCATGATCCCGAGTATGCCTTTCGGGATTCCGCCGTCATTCGGCCCGCGGAGATGCGAGGCGGCGTCGAGGTGACCCCCGTGGATGAGTGGTATTACCTGGACTATCTCACCCACAAGACGCGCATCCTGTATTTCGAGCGCCGGGGCCACATGGTAAGGATCCATTTGACGCACGCCTCCGCCAACTTCGACACCAGCTCCCAGCTCCGCTTCGTGGACTCCTCGCTCACCTTCTTCTGATCATGCGAACCTTCCCCCGCATCAAACGCTTTCGCACCCTCCTTCCGGCGGCGGCGCTTCTCCTCACGGGATGCCTTACCGGCGGAGAGCCGGACAGGATCGGCGGCGATGTCCGGTTCTTCGAGAACGGGATATACACCGATACCGAACTCGGGTATTCCCTCCGCGTTCCCGCCGGCTGGAAGGTACGGGTGGATTCGAACGCCAACGCCCTGTTCAATTTCGAGTTCGCCCGCCAGGGCACCACCATCACCGGCTGGTACTTCGATCTGGATCCCCTCGAGCCCCTCGAAGCCTACGTGGCCCATCGCACCGGAGAGTGGAGCCTGGCCGATTCGGAGGTGGTGCGGCCCGTGGAAAGGCGTGGCGGTGATCGCGGTGGACACCTGGGACGCCTATTCGGAGTGGGATTCGGAAGAATCCGCCGGGGTTCTCGACTCCTACCAACGGGAACGGACCCTCTATTTCGTCCGCGTGGGGAAGATGGTCACGATCCGGTTTACCAGCGAAGGCGCGACCTCCGCCTCTGATGCCGACTTCGGGGCCATCGACTCCTCCCTGACTTTCTTCTAGATTCCGGGGTTCTCCCGGAGGAATTCGACATGAAGACGGCGGTACTCGGACTCGGCATCATCGGCGCGGAATGGGCGCGCAATCTCCACGCGGACGGCGTGCCGCTCGC
>JAJNBB010000062.1 GCA_021155885.1 Fibrobacteria bacterium
GACGTAGTACCAGTCGCTGTTGCGCTCGGTGGAGGGGCGGTGTGCGGGAAGCGCGAAAATGGTGGCGAAGTGACGCAGGTGGTCGTTCGCGGCCTGCGCGTGCAGGGTGACTCCGTTGACGACCTGGCGGCGCGCGTAGGCCGTCCATTTCCAGGAGGTTTTGGGATCCGTGTAGGCGTACACGCTTTCACCCGTGCCGACCGGCAGGGGGTTCTGGTCGGCGGACGTGGAGCCAATATTGTTGGGGAAACGCGATTTGCGGTATTCGGTTTCGAAGCTGAGCTGGTCGAGCAGCGTGAAGGTCGGAAGATTCAGGCCGAGGGTGATCGGCATGCGCTCCGTCTTGTCGTCGTACACATAGGGATGATCCTCGACTCCCAGCAAGGCCACCTCGCCGTAGAGCTTGAAATCATTGGGGCGAATACCGGGGATTTCCACGAGCGAACCCACGTCCACCGAGGCGTGGCCGGCCAGCTTGAAGCCCCGATAGGTGTAGTATCCACAGTCGGAGGCGACGCCGTCGCGGCAGGGGTTCACCACGGCCGTGTCGTTGTTGGCGGGGCGGCCGGTGGACTTGCTGTAGGCGTTCGCCAGGCGCTTGGGAGTCAGGTACTTGTCGGACTTCAAGGGAATGCCGTGGGCCCACACCGCGCCGGCGCCGACCTTGACGCCCGGAACCGGCTTGTACGTGAGCCGGGGAGATGTCATGGGTGGGCTCGATGTCGCGCTCCATGAACAGGGTCACGTCGTGAGTGAGCATGCCGTTCAGCATGGGCACCGACAGGTGCACGCCCTGGGCCAGGTAGCTGGAGGAATTCACGTAGGACCATCCGCCGGTGATGAGGTATCCGGGGTAGGTGCCGCTGCGGTAGAGGTACTCGCCGAGGTTCACGGACTCCGAGTATTTATGGGGGAAAAGGCCGAACCGGAGCGTCGCCGCCGGCTTCTCGGGATCGGCGCCGAAGGCATAAATGCCCTGGGCCTGGCCCACGCCGGGTCCAAACAGAACACGGCGGGTTTCGGGAGCGGACTCTTCGGGCAAGGCAAACCAGAACAACCCGCCGATGGTCAGTTGGATCGTAAGCCGCTCGTTGATGACGCCCGACTCGGTCAGGAACACGCCGGTGCGGGTGATTACCTGCCGATCGGCCTCGCCCTTGTCCTCGGCTTCCTTCCAAATACGCCCCTTCACAATTTGTCCGACGTCGATGTTCGTGCCCAATTGGGTGGGGTTTCTGACTAGTTCGGCCTGGGCCGAAACGGCGGCCAAAAGCCCCGTCAGGACAGAAACTTTCAGTATTCTGATGGTTTCCTTGTGCATTCTTTGGACCCTTCTCTGATAGACGTATTTGGAGAACGAAACGCCCTGCTTCGGTTTGTGATAAGTTATAGGCGAGGATGGTTAAATCTCTGTAAAATAGTGCTTTTTCAGAAAAAAAATGAATTCGAAGCCGATTTTCTCCCGACTTTACAACCCGATTTCAGGTTATCTAAATTGAGCCATGGCCCGAATACTTCCCGACGTTTCCCGTACCTTCGCCGAATACCTGCTCCTTCCCGGTCTCACCCGGCGCGAGCATATCCCCCGCAACGTCTCCCTCAAAGCCCCCGTGGCCGCGTTCCAGCGCGGAACTCCCAGCCGCTTCGAGTTGAACATCCCGGTGGTTTCCGCCAGCATGCAGGCGGTTTCCGGGTCTGAAATGGCCACCGCGCTGGCCCGCCAGGGCGGTTTGGCCTTCGTTTTTTGCTCCCAATCCATCGAAAACCAGGCCGCCATGATCGCGAAGGTCAAGGGCCACAAGGCCGGCTTCGTGCGCAGCGACACCACCATCCACCCCACCTCGACCCTCCGCGAGCTGCTGGCCATCCGCCGGCGCACGGGCCACTCCACCGCCGCGGTCACCGACGACGGCACGAACGCGGGAAAATTCGTCGGGATCATCACCGACAAGGATTTCTGGGAGTTCGAGGACAACCTCGATACCCCGGTATCGGAGCACATGACCCCGCTGGAGAAGGTGATTTTCGGGCGCGTGGGCATCAGCCTCACCGAGGCGAACCGCCTGCTGCACCGGCACAAGAAGGAATGTCTGCCCGTGCTCGAGGACGACGGCCGCCTGAACTCCCTCGTCTTTAAAAAAGATTACATCGACCACATGAACAACCCCGACGAGATTCTCGACGGGGACAAGCGCCTGGCGGTGGGCGCGGGCATCAACACCCACGATTACAAGGAGCGCGTTCCGGCCCTGGTCGCGGCGGGTGCCGACGTGCTGGCCTTCGACTCCTCGGACGGCTACTCGGAGTACCAGAAGGAAGCCGCCCTCTGGATCCGCGAGGAATACGGCGACAAGGTGGTGGTGGGCGGCGGCAACGTGGTTTCCGCCGAGGGCTTCCATTACCTCGCCGAAGAAGGGCAACTTGACTTCGTCAAGGTGGGCATCGGAGGCGGGTCGATCTGCATCACCCGCGAGCAGAAGGGCATCGGCCGCGGCCAGGCTTCGGCGCTGATGGACGTGGTGAAGGCGCGCGACGCCTATTACGAACGGACCGGCCGCTACGTGCCGATCTGCTCCGACGGGGGCCTCGCCAACGACACGCAGATCATCATCGCGCTCGCCATGGGGGCCGACTTCGTGATGATGGGCCGCTACTTCGCGATGACGAGCGAGAGCCCCACGCCGAAGGTTTCGATCGGCAACCGCATCTACAAGCCCTATTGGGGCGAAGGCTCGAACCGCGCCCGCAACTGGCAGCGTTACGCCGAAGAGGGCGGGGGCGACGGCAAGCTCAAGTTCGAGGAAGGCGTGGACGGTTACGTGCCCGTCGTCGGCTCGGTGTCGGAGGTCCTGGGCGTCACTTTGGCGAAGCTCCGCGCGACAATGTGCAACCTGGGCGCGCTGAGCCTGCCTCAGTTCAACCGCGAGGCGGTGCTGACCTTGGTGTCGGAGCAAAGCATCGAGGAAGGCGGGACGAACAACATCATCCGGCCCGAAACCAAGCTCGGCGATCGGGAATAGCGCGGAATAGCCGCAAAGAGCACAAGGACCACAAAAAACCCGGCCCCTTTTCGGAGGCCGGGTTCGAGGCGAGACGGCGAACCCCTGCCGTCAGCGCTTTCCCTGGCGAACTACTCCGCGGAGCTGGTGTCGGAGGCGGTGTCCTTGACGGGCCGCTTCGGAGGCACGGGCTTCACCGGAGTCCGCGGAGGAACCATGCCCGAGTCGGGCTTCCCCGGAGGAACCGGACGAAGGGAATCGGGCTGCGGGCGGACCGTGTCCTTCACCGGCGGCTGCGGACGCAGCGTGTCGGGCTTCGGCCGTGAAGTGTCCGGACGCAGACTATCGGGCTTCACGGGCCGCGGACGGAGCGAGTCCGGACGCAGGGAATCGGGACGCAGCGTGTCGGGACGGAGCGAATCCGGACGCGGCGGGCGAATGCGGCAGACATGCGCCACCGCGGTGCTGAATCCGAAATACTGCGGCGCCGCCGTATCCATGGCCGCGAGCCGGGCCTTCAGCGTATCGCAAACGATCGGACGGGGTCGAGGGGCCAGCGAGTCTAGCGAGTCTACCCTGAGCGCCGCCTGGATTTCAGCCTCCGTGACGGGTGCGAACTGAGAGGACGTGGGATCTGTCGAATTGAGGCATCCCGCCAGTCCCGCGGCGGTCAAGGCCGCAAGACCGAGGAGAAGTCGTTTCTTTGTAAGCATGGGGCCCTCCTTTGTGTTTGGTTTTACCACGCTGACTCCAACTTACCCGGGACCCGGGAACGAACCCCGGGCCGGAGAAAAAAAGTCGGGGTGTTTTTGTCCCCAAGTATTTGTCCTCATCTTTACCATTCAAAAATGGCCGTTTTTGGGTATTTTAAGCCGGGAGCATTTTGTCCCCAGCGAAAAGTCCCCACTTGAAGATTTTCGGACCGACAAGAAGTATCATCTACCTATGGGAGCGATCGAAAAAGACAAACCCCCGCGCCTGTTACAATACCTGGATTACCGGGCGTTCCTGGCCGATTACTGCGAGTGGCGCCGGCTGGCGGACCCCGGTTTTTCTCAGCGCGTGTTCGCCAAGGAGGCGGATTTGCCCGCCTCCAGCTCCAGCCTGCTTCCCGCCGTGCTGAAGGGCCGCCGCAATCTCAGCCAGAACCTGCGCGTCAAGTTCTCGAAGGCCCTGAAGCTCGCCGAACGCGACGCGAACTACTTCGACGTGCTGGTGCAGTTCAACCAGGCCAAGGGCATGTCCGAGAAGAACTTCTTCTTCACGCAGCTCTCGAAGTTCCGGACCTCGCGCGCGCACGTCCTGAACGAAACCCAGTTCGAGTTCTTTTCGAAGTGGTACTACAGCGCGATCCGCAGCTTTTTCAGCATGGAGACCGGCGAGCGGAATCCCGTCGCCATCGCCGCGCGGCTTTTTCCCGAAGTGACCCCCGCGCAGGTCGAGGACGCGATCCGCCTGCTGCTGAGCCTCGAGCTGATCAAGAAAACCGCCAACGGGTATGCGGTCACCGAAAAGCATATTTCCACACCCAAGGACGTGCAGGCAAGAACCGCGCGGGAACATATGCTCGAACTCACACGCATGTCGATGGAGATCCTCGACAAGACTCCGGCGGCGCTGCGGCAGTACAACGCGCTGATGTTCACCGTGTCCCCGCAGGGCTTCGAAACCGTCAAGGAGCGCATCCGCTCCTTCCTGGAAGAGTTGCGCGAAATCCTCGACCGCGACCAGGACGAGGATCGCATCTATAGCCTGACCTTGCAATTGTTTCCGAACAGCCGTCTCCCCGACCCCGCGGCCGATGCCGCGAAGAAGCCCGCGCCGGGGACCAAGGGACGGGGCAAAGCATGAAAGCACGCTTCCTTGCCTTCGCCGCCCTCTCCGCCTGCCTGGCCGGATGCTTCCAGGACAAGATCGCGGGCGGAAGCTCCGAGGTGGACAACCCCATCTTAGTAGCCTTCGTGGACAGCACGGGCTCCGACTTCAGCGCCTCGGGAACGGTGAGCATTTACCTGGCCGGACAGAACCCCGCGCTGGACCCCTACCCCCTGCTGACCAAACAGGTGGCGAACGTAGCGTCCGTCAAGCTAACGGCGCGCGACTTCGTCGGGGAAGCGGGCGGAGACAGCGCGATTGCCTACAACATCCTGTTCCTCGGCGACGATTCGGTGGGCGCCCTGCTGCAAAGCGTCACGTACGATCCTTCCACCGGCCTCTACACCTTCGCCGCGGCAAAGGTCTCCGAGATCAAAACGACGGTGGCGCCGCTCGTCGGTTACGAGGGTTCCCTCGGCGGCGGCGACACGGGACTCGCCCGGGTGTTCATTCCCGGAACGCCGTTCCAGTGCGTGGTGGTGGACAGCGGTTTCACCTTCGACGCCATTCCGCGGGGGACCTTCTCCCTGCGCGTCCTCGGCGGCGACGGGTCCGAGCGCCTCCTCAAGCCGGCCGGATCCGACCAGCACCATGAAATCGATTCCTCGAAGCCGCCCATCGACCGGCCGCCCCCGCCCCCGCCCTCGCAGAACCTGACCGTGTTCGCGGGTTACGACGTCAGCCTTCCCTCTTCCGCGGGCGGGGGCGGGCCCACCAGTTACTCGCTCTACGGCACGGTGCAAGGCGCCGACCCCCAGGATCCGCGACTGGGCGTGAAATGGCGCCAGCTATCCCAGGGACCGGGCCCCAAGGCCAACATCGAGCGCCCGACCTTGCTGAACACGCGCGTGACCTTCCCGCAGCCCGGCGCCTACCAGTTCGTCCTCACGGCCCACCTGCTACCGCAGAAGGTGGCGGACACGGTGTTGATCGTGATCGAGGCGCCCCAGGAAAACCCCGTTTTCAAGGCTCCGTCCATGGGTTCCCGGATCTATGCCTGGCAATTCGTAACGATCGTGTGGGAGGGGCCGAAAAAGGATACGCTCCACCTGGAATTCTCTCCCGACGGGGGGACCGACTGGTACCCGCTCTTTTTCTTCCTTCCTTCCAAGCAGGGGATCAACAACATTGACTGGAGGCCCGTAGACACCACGAGCACGGCACGGCTGCGTTTGAAGAATACGGGCGGGACAGTCGTGGCCACCGGGCCGCTTTTCGAGATTCGTCACGCCAGCGGCCCCTGACACCGGGGCCGAAAGGCGTGGAAATGCGATTTTAGTCATAGCTTGTAAAAAAATCCTCCAAATCCCGCAAAAAACGGTCATGTCGGATTTTCTGATTTTCTCCGTATCATTCCGCTTTGCCGCACTGACAAATTTCTACTTATGCGCTCTGTGTCATGAGGGAAATTTTCTCTCTGGCTGACTAGGTCCATACAACCTTTTCCAAAAGCTTCGTCCGAGTATGAGCGGGTCAACGCCTTCGATTTTTGAGTACACCGATTATCGCCGCTATTTGCGCGATTTTTATGCGTGGGCAAAAGTCCATAAGAAGGGGTTTTCCCACCGCGCCTTCCTCGGCAACGCCGGCATGGCCGGATCCGCGTACCTCAAGCGGGTCATGGAAGGCCAGCACGACCTGACTTCCGACAGCATCGCCAAATTCGCCAAGGCGCTGGACCTTACGTCCCAAGAAAAACTGTTCTTCGAATCCCTGGTGAACTTCAACCAGGCGCAGACGCTGGCCGACAAGGACCGCTTCTTCAAGCGCCTGATGGACGTCAAGAGCCCGCACCGGACCGCGATCCTGGAGCCGGGCCAATATGAGTATTACAAGGACTGGTACAACGTCGCGATTCGTGAAATCCTGGCCTTCATTCCCTACAAGAACAACGCGGAGGAAATCTCCCGGCACCTGACGCCCGAGGTTTCCCCCGGAAAAGTGAAGAAGGCCATCGAGTTGCTCCAGCGCCTGGGCTTGGTGACGCAGGGTCCCGACGGCGCCTGGCGGGCCTCCGCCTCCATTCTCAAGACGGATCCCAGCATTCAGTCGCTGATGATCCCGCGTTTCCATCAGTCCATGGCACGCCTCGCCCTGGACGCCATCGAGCGCTATCCCAAGGACGAGCGCTACTTCAGCGGCAGCACCCTGAGCGTGTCGCCGAAGATGTACGACGCGATCATCGAGAAAATCCGCGCCCTGCGCGCCGACATCCTCGACTACGTCGCCTCCGGCGAGGAGCCGGAGCAGGTCTATCATCTGAACATGCAGCTGTTCCCGTTGACCACGGGACCGCGCAAACGCGGCAGGAAAAAGAAATGACCGCCCGGAAGATAGCGGCCTTGACCGCGTCGTTGTGGCTGGCGGCCTGCCTGGGCACCGGCACTGATACCGAGAACGGCATCGACGTTTCGGCGCGCGTCCTGAGCCCCCAGGGCGCTCCCATGGCCAACGTCGAAGTCCGGGTGCACGCGCTCGACGCCGGTCCCGAAGCTTCGGAGGACCCGCTGAAAGATCCGGTTGGCACCCTGCGAACCGACGACGAGGGCTACGTACACTTCACCGTGAAGCGGGCCGGAAACTATATGGCCGAGGGCCTGCGCGGCGACAGCGTGCTCCTGCTCGACACCCTGACGGTCTGGAAGAGCGACACGGCGATACCCCAGACCTTCCAGACCGCCGGCGTCCAGCGGCTGCGCGGAAGGGTCCGCCTGTATTCCGGCTACCGGGTCGACACGGGCATGGTCTTCGTGCGCGGCTCCAGCATCACCGCCTCCGTGAACCGCGAGGGCGAATACGACTTCGGTTACGTCCCCGCCTCCGCGGGAGCGATAGCCGTGGGCGCGCAGTACAAGGCCAAGCCGACCGGCCAGGTTTACGTGAAGGTCGCCGATGCCGGGTCCACCCCGGTCGTGGACGCGCGCTTCGCGCTAGACGAGACGCTGACCCCGCTCAGCGGCAAAGCCAACCTTACCCTGTTCAAGGCCAACCAGTCGGCCACGGACGTCTGCCTCGACGCCGACAGCCGGCTCAACGTGGTCCCGGGGATTTCCCTGCGCGGGTCGCTGGCCAACACCCTGGACGTCCGCATCGCCGCCGGCTATGCATGCTCCGACAAGGTCGGAGCACAGGTGAAGGTGGAAGAAACCGCCGCGGACGGGAACACGAAGAAGGATCGCGGAGATTTCGTCCTGCCGGACGGGGCGCTTCTGCAGATGGAATACCGCCGCCTCCACGGCCTCTCGTCGAAGGGCACGCAAAAGGTCGTGATTCCGGTCGCCTGCGTAGCCTCCGGGAACGTCTCGACCTTTAACACGGTCGTGGCCCAGGATTCCGTTCAGTCCGACATTCGCGTGGACGACATCGGCCTCGAATCCGGCTGCCCGTTCTAGGCCGCGCCCGGCTCGTTAAAACCCGACTAAAGCTTGATGGACTTGTTGTCGTCCTCGTTCTTCGAGGCGCGCGAATAGTCCTTTTCCTGCCGCCCGTGGTTGATGGCGTTCTTCTGCAGGTAGGCGTCGAAGACCTCTTCCGCCGAGAGCCCGGCGGTCAGCGCCAGCGAAATCAAAAAATGAAGCTGGTCCACGATCTCGACGCGAATGTTCTGCATGTCGAGATGATCCTTCGACCACCATTTCCAAAGCAGCTCCTCGCGCAGTTCGCGTGATTCGTCGTCGAGCGCGGTGAGGTACTTGCCGAGCCAGTCGTTCACCAAGGTGTTCGGCCCCAGCGGGGCCTCGCCGCGCGCCTCGGCGCGCAGGGCCGCCATGGTCAGGGTCTTCCCGTCGCGATCCCGGATGTCCTTCTTGACGAAGATCCGGTCGTTGAGTTCCGATTGCAGGGCGAATAATTGATCCAATTTGTCGGTCATATCGGAAAATGTAGTTAGGGGCGCAGCATGCTGCGCCCGTACCGAGCCCTGCAATCGGAAATCAATCCGGCAGAATCGCCTTCCATTCGGGCCTGCCGGCGCGTTCGATCAGCCACCGCAGCCGGGCCTCCCCTGCCGGGATATGGGCCTCGAATTCGGCGATGCCCTTGACCCGCGACAGGAAGCAATAGGCCCCGAGCGCCTGCATGATGCGCTGCATTCCGGCCTCCCAAAAGGCGGCCCGGAACGCCTCGAACGGGGGCGCGCCGTCGAGCAGGGAGTGGAAGTAGGCCAACAATTCCGCGATGTCCGCGTCGGGGAGCATCACGTAGGGATCCAACAGCAGCGAGGCCAGGTCATAGGCATGGGAACCCAGCCGGCTTCCCTGATAATCGATCACATGCACCGACCCGTCGGGCTTCACCATGAGGTTCTGCGACTGAAAATCGCGGTGCAGAATGGTCTTCGGGTGCGCGTCCACGCGGGCGGCGAGGGCTTCGAACACCGGCTGCAGCGCGGAGTCGGGGCCGAGGCCGCGCAGCCCGCGATGCCCCTCCAGATAGTTTTCCCGATAGTAACCCGTTTCCCACAACAGCTGCGTTTTGTCGAACACCCGGGAATGGATGTCGGGACATTCCCGGTGAAAGGGCCCGCAGCGCGTTTGCAGATCGGCCAGCAATTCCAGGGTCTTGCGATAACCCGCCCTCCCGCGGGCGCGGTCCTCCCGCAGCGCGTCGTACAGGCGCACGGGACCCAGGTCCTCCAGCAGCACCTGGCGCGCGGCGTCGTCGATGCAGTACACCCGCGGAACCGGAAACCGGAGCATGCGGTAGAACTGGGTGATGCGCAGGAAGCGGCCGAAGTCGAGATCGTCTCCCGGCGCGACCAGCACGATGTACGAAGAAGGTTCGTCCCCGCCTGCGCGGGGAAGACGAAGCCGGTAATACGCGCGGCGGGAGCCGGCGATGCCGGCGAGGGTAAGCTCTCCCCTTTCGATCCCCTGCCGCGCCAGGAATTCACGCAGGACCGGCGAGACGCTTGCGAACGCGAAGGCGGTCATGTCCCGGGGGGGTGCGGGACGCGCTTGCTGTCCCAGTCCAGCGCCTCGAGCAGGGCTTCATGCAGGGCGCCGTTGGAGAAAAGAGCCGTGCGCGCCTCCAGCGTCCAGGGACGGCCCTGGAGGTCGGTGACCCGCCCCCCCGCCTCGGTCACCAGCAAGGTCGTCACCGCGACGTCCCAGGGCTTGAAGTAACCCATCCAATAGCCGTCCAGGCGGCCCATGGCGACGTAGGCGCCCTCCACCACGGCGGAGCCGAGGCACTTCACCCGCTGCACGCCGGCCACCGTGCGCATGCGCCCCCAAAAGTTTTCGGCATTCAACTCGCGGCGTTCCGCGTCGTCGGCGCCCACGTTGAAGTCGCCGTGCGATACGATTGCCTCCGCGAGGTCGGCGCACGGGCCCACGCGGATCGGTTCCCCGTTCAGGAAGGCCCCGCCGCCCGCCACGGCGGTATAGAGCTCGTCGTACACCGGAAGGTAGACGGCGCCGCAAAGCATCGAACCCTTGTGACTCAGTCCCACGGACACGCCCCATAACGGGATGCCGTGCGCGTAGTTGATGGTCCCGTCGATGGGGTCCACGATCCAGCAATAATCGCTTCCCTGGCTCAGGGCGCCTTCCTCTTCGGTGAGCAAATCGAAATCGGGAAAATCCTTCAGCAGACGGTCGCGGATCAGGCGGTCGCACTCGATATCGGCCTCGGTGACGACGTCCTTCGCCCCCTTGAAACGGGAAGGACCCAAAGTTTTCTGACGGCTCAAGGCGACGGCGCCGGCGGCGCGAACGGCGTCGATGGCGGCCTGGAGGAAGACGGAGGTATCGGGGGATGGGGACATAAGGAAGAAGGTAAAAAGGTTGTCGGTTGTCGGTTGTTGGTTAGAGGACAGGAAGAACCGTTCACTACCGGCGGGCACCGGCCCGCCGTGATTCTTAACTGACAACCGACAACTACCAACGGCGAAGGACCGCCCCCGTAGAGTAAATTTCCCCCATGCCCTCCCCCTCCGAACCTCTGCTGCGCGTCGAGAATCTCTCGCTGGGATTTCGGCAGGGCGGGCGCGTCGTACCCGTCACCGACGCGGTGTCCTTCGAGATCGGCGCCGGGGAAGTGTTCGGACTGGTGGGAGAGTCCGGCTGCGGCAAGACGGTGACCTGCCTGGGCCTGCTGCGGCTTCTGCCCGCGGCCTCCGCGGTGGTGCTCTCGGGCCGCGCCTGGTACCACGGCCGGGATCTGCTGCAAATGTCCGCGGAGGAAATGCGCGCCGTGCGCGGCGCGGAGATCTCCATGATTTTCCAGGAGCCGTCGGCGGCCCTGAACCCCCTGCTGCCGGTGCGCGCGCAACTGCGCCTGCCCTTTCGGCATCATGCCTGGCCGGGAGACCCGGACGCACGCATCCGCGACCTGCTCGCGCGCGTCGGCTTCGCCGACCCCGACCGCGTTCTGCGCTCCTACCCGCACGAGCTTTCGGGAGGCATGCTCCAGCGCGTGATGATCGCGCACGCCCTGCTGCTCGAACCCCGCCTGATCCTGGCGGACGAACCCACCACCGCCCTCGACGTGACGATCCAGGCGCAGATCCTCGACCTGCTCGCCGATCTTCAACGGGAAACCGGCGTGGGGATCCTGCTCATCACCCACAATCTGAACTTGGTGGCGCAATACGCCGACCGTGCCGCTGTGATGTATGCCGGCCGCGTGGTGGAGCAGGGACCCGCGGGGGCCCTGCTGAACGACCCGCGCCACCCCTATGCGCGCGGGCTGCTGGACGCGCTCCCGAACCTCGAGACCGCGCGCGTCCCCCTCCCCATCCCCGGGTCGGTGCCGGCGCCGGACAAATACCCCGCGGGCTGCCGCTTTCACGACCGTTGTCCCCGCGTCTTCGAACCCTGCACCCGCGACCCCGCCTGGACGCACGTGGAACCGGGCCATGGCGTGGCGTGTCATTTGTATGAATCCACGGAATCCGTAGGGGTTCGATTTAATCGAGCCCCTACAACCGGAACCCCGTAAAATGCACGCCACGCCCTTGTTGTCCGCCCGCGATCTGCGCACCTTCTACCCCGTGACCGGCGGGTTCTGGAAAAAGACCGTGAGCCAGGTCCGCGCGGTGGACGGCGTTTCGCTGGAGATCCGCGCGGGAGAGATCGTCGCGCTGGTGGGCGAATCCGGCTGCGGCAAAAGCACGCTCGGGTTCTCCCTGCTGGGCCTTACCTTGCCGACCTCCGGCGAAATCGAATTGCTGGGGGAACCGATCGACATCCGGGACGCGGTCTCGTGGAAAAAACACCGGCGCGACTTTCAAATCGTTTTCCAGGATCCTTATACCGCGCTGAACCCGCGCCTGACCGTGTTCGAGCTCCTGGCCGAGCCCCTGAAAACCCACGGGCTCGTTCCGAGCGCGGGCCTGAAGGACGCCGTGGTGGAATTGCTGAGGCAGGTAGGGCTCCCGGAGGATTCACTGCAACGGTTCCCGCACGCCTTCTCCGGCGGGCAGCGCCAGCGCCTGTGCATCGCGCGCGCGCTGGGCGTCCGTCCCAAGCTGCTGGTCTGCGACGAAGTCGTCTCGGCCCTAGACGTGTCGGTGCAGGCCCAGATCGTGAACCTGCTCCTCGATTTGCGGCGCGATCACGGCTTGGCGTTATTGTTCATCACGCACGACTTGTCCCTTGTCCGTTCGATCGCCGACAGGGTGCTTGTCATGAACGCGGGCAAGGTCGTGGAGGAAGGGCCTACCGCGGAATTGTTCGCGAACCCGCGGGACGAATACACGCGGACGTTGCTCGCGGCGGTGCCGACCTTGAAGAGGAAGAAAAAAGTTGTTGGTTGTTAGTTGTTGGTTATCAGAAACATCGCCCTTGACTCAATTTAACCTGTCGCTCTCCAACAACTAACAACCGACAACTAACAACCCTTATAAATATTTTCCCTCCAGATACTTCAGGAAATACTCCGGGTTCAACTCCTCCCCCGTCGCGCGCTTCGCCAGTTCGGCGGCGGGAAATTCGCGGCCGTGGCGATGGATCTTTTCCCGCAGCCACTCCCGCATCGAGGCGAGATCCCCCGCGCGCACCTTGGCGTCGATGGAACCCTGCTCGCGCTCGAGGGCCACGCCCAGCTGGGCCGCATAGAGGTTCCCCATGGTGTAGGTCGGGAAATACCCGAACAACCCGCAGCTCCAATGAACATCCTGCAGAAACCCGCGCGCCGCGTCGGGCGGCCGGATGCCCAGCATTTTTTCCATGCCGTCGTTCCAGGCCTCCGAGAGCCCGTCGACCTCAAGCGCTCCCGAGAACAACGCCTCCTCCAATTGGAAGCGCAAGAGGATGTGGAGGTTGTAGGTGGCCTCGTCGGCCTCGACGCGTATGAACGAGGGGCGCACCGCGTTGACCTCGCGCAGCACCTCGTCGACGCCCGCGCCCGCGAGCGCGGCGCCGAAATACTCCTGCGCCACGGGAAGATACCGCTCCCAGTAGGCGCGCGAGCGGCCCACCCGATTCTCCCAAAAGCGGGACTGCGACTCATGGATCGAAAGGGACGCGGCCTCGCCGAGGGGATTTCCCCACTCCGCCTCGGGAAGCCCCTGCTCGTACAAACCATGGCCGCCTTCGTGGAGCGTGCTGAACACCGCGTTCAGCCAATCGTCCTCGCGGTAGCGGGTGGTGAGCCGCACGTCGCCCGGAGCCATGCCCTGCGTAAAGGGATGCGCGCTGGCGTCCAGGCGGCCGGCCTCCAGGTCGAAGCCCATGTCGCGCAGCAGCCTTTCGTTAAAGGCCTTCTGTTGATCGACGGGGACGGTTCGGCCGCCCCACGAAGGCTTGAGGCCCGACGCCGAGGCGTGCTTGTCCAGAATGCGTCCCAGCAGCGGGACCAGGCCCTCGCGCAGCTTTTTCAGAACGGGGCGGATCACCGCGGCGCGCGACCCGGGCTCGAACTGGTCCAGCAGGGCATCGTAAGGCGTGTCCACATAGCCCAGGCAATCGGCTTCGCGCCGCTTCAGTTCCACCATCTTCTGCAACCAGGGAAAGAAATCCCCCGGGGCGTTCTGGGCGCGGGCCTTGGCCCATGCCTGTTGCGAGAGGGACGTCGCGCGCGCGAGTTCCGTCGCGAGCTCCTCGGGAATCTTGCGGGCCATTTCATGATCCCGGCGCAGCTCCCGCGCCAGTGCCGCGTCCCGGGCCGAAAGCGGGCCGGCCTCGGCCGACTCCAGCAACTTCCGCATCGTTTCGGAGGTTTGCTTTTGATGCAATAGCGTGCCCAGGACGGCTTGGCTTTCGGCCCGGGCGGCCCCGCCCTTCGGGGGCATGAAGGTTTCCTGGTCCCAGCCCAAAAGCCCCGCGGCGGATTTCAGGGCGTA
>JAJNBB010000007.1 GCA_021155885.1 Fibrobacteria bacterium
GTGACCGTGGTCACGGGGAAGGAAGAAAAGTTGTTGGTTGTTGGTTCTGGGTTGTTGGAAAAAATGCGCAACCCGAATTTTTTTGTGTTCGCTAACAACCAACAACCAACAACAAGTGGGTATGGACACGTGCCGGGTCCAACCCCCAACGTCTTCCTATACCGTCAGCGCCGCCTCAACCAACTTATGAAACAACGGCGCGGGGTGCTTCAGGTTGCTCGTGAGCTCCGGGTGGAACTGGCACGCCAGGAAGAAGCGGTGACCCGGCAGCTCCATCACCTGCATGATGTTTTCCTCGGGATGCTTGCCCGAGAATACCAGGCCCTTGGCCTCCAGCCGCTCGATGTATTCGGGGTTCACCTCGTAACGGTGGCGGAAGCGTTCGCGGATGCTGGTCTGGCCGCCGTAGATCGACTGCGCGCGGCTGCCCGGCTTGATCTCCACGTCGTGCCCGCCGAGGCGCATCGTGCCGCCCTTTTCCGACACGTTCTTCTGTCCCGGGAGGATGTCGATCACCGGGTGGTCCACGACCACGCCCTCGTCGCGCACCTCGGAGGTGTTCGCGTTCTTGAGGCCGACCACGTTGCGCGCGAACTCCACCACCGCGAGCTGCATGCCGTAGCAAATGCCGAGGTAGGGAAGGTCGTTCTCGCGGCAGTAGCGGATGACGTGCATCTTGCCCTCGATGCCGCGCTTGCCGAAGCCGCCCGGCACGATCACGCCCTGGACGCCGGCCAGCACCGCGCCCGCGTCCCGCGCGGACTCCACCTTGGAGGTGTCCACCCAGCGGAGCTCCACGCGCACGTCGTGGTGCGCGCCCGCGTGCGTCAGGGCCTCCACCACCGAGGCGTACGAGTCCTCCAGCGAGGTGTACTTGCCGCACAGGGCGATGGTCACCGTGCGGGACGGGTTCTCGCGGTTGCGCCGGATGTTGCTCACCCACGTTTCCCACTGGCGCAGGTCCGGCGGCGAGTAAATGCCCAGCTGCGCGTGCAGGATGGCCGGCAGGCCTTCCTTCTCGTAGATCAGGGGGATCTCGTACACGGACTTCACGTCGGGGCCGGAAATCACGTGCGTGGCGGGGATGTTGCAGTAAGACCCGATCTTTTCCTTGATGGAAGGGGTCAGGAACTCGGGGCAGCGGCCGATGATGACGTCGGGCTCGATTCCCTTTTCGTTGAGCAGGCGCACCGACATCTGCGTCGGCTTGCTTTTCTGCTCGTTCACGCCCTCGGGCACCGGCACGTAGGTCAGATGGATGTAGATGATGTTCTCGCGGCCCACGTCGCGCTTGAGCTGGCGGATGGCCTCGAGGTAGAACTGGTTCTCGAGGTCGCCCACGGTGCCGCCGACTTCGATCAGCAGCACGTCCGCCTTCTCCTCGGCCGCGATTTCGTGGAACCATTCCTTGATGCGGTCGGTGACGTGCGGCAGGAACTGCACCGTCTTGCCCAGGTAGTCGCCGCGGCGCTCCTTGTCCAGGATGTTCTTGAAGACCTTGCCCATCGTCAGGTTCCAGTGGAACTTGGCGTGCACGTCCATGAAACGCTCATAGTGGCCGAAGTCCATGTCGACTTCGCCGCCGTCGTCGAGCACGAACACTTCGCCGTGCTCGATCGGGTTCATCGTGCCGGGGTCGGTGTTGAGATAGCCGTCGCACTTCACCGGCACGACCTTGAGGCGCCCGGCCAGCAGATTGCCGATCGAGGCCGCCGCGATGCCCTTGCCCAGGCCCGAGAGCACGCCTCCGGTGACCACGATGTATTTGCATCCAGCGGGAGGGCGGCTTTTCATGGGAACTTTCCTTGCAGCGCGGGCTGCGGGTCGGGAGACGGGGCGTTCAGAATGTTGTCGAGGGCTTGCAGGGCCGAGGCGAGATCGGCGGGCACGTCCACCGAGGAGCCGGGCGCCGAAAAGTGGGCCCGCAGCGGGGCCCAGCCGGGTTGATGGTCGGTCGCGCGCAGGATTTCATGGGACAGTTCGATCTCTTGCGCGGACGGCGCCAGCGCCGCGTAGCCGGCCAGGTATTTGCGGGAGTATCCGTAGGCACCCAGTTGCAACCGGTAGGTCGTGGGGGCGCTTCGCGAGGCACCCGCGCCCATCGCCGTGTCCGGCGCGGCGCGCACGAAACCCCGCACGAACCCGAGCGCGTCCACGGCGACCTTGACCCGGTTCGGGTTCGCCAGGTCGTCGGCCGAGGGGGGATCCTGGTGGGCCAAAAGATGCACGAGGTCGGGATGCTTCCGCAGCGCCGCGCACAGGACGCGCAGGCCTTCGGCGGGAAAAGCGGGCTCGTCGCCCTGCAGATTGACGATCAGTCCGGCCCCGGGCAGGGCGTCGAGATGGCGGGCGATGCGCTCCGTGCCGTTGGAGGCCTCGCCCGTAAGCACCGGGTCGAAACCGTGCGCGGCGACCGCCGCCGCGATTTCGGGAGAGTCGGTGAAGCAGAAAATCCGGTCGAAGCATCCCGCCGCCGCGGCGCGCTCAAGGGCGTGCACCACCACGGGTTTGCCGCGCAGCGGCTGCAGCAGCTTCCCCGGAAAACGGGTCGAGCCAAGGCGGGCCGGAACCACGCATGTGACGCCGGATTCCATGCGCCTTCAGCCCCCGATGACTTTGGGGATGGAGAAATGCTCGAGGTTGACCTCGGGCGCGTTGGCCAGGGCCTTTTCCTTGGGCAGCATGGGCTGCTCCACGTCGGGGCGAAGGGGGCGGGGCGAGGAATCGACGGCCGTCATGGGCTCGACGTCGTCGAGCTTGAGCTGCTTGAGGGTGTCGAGCATGCCGACGAGATCGCCCAGCGAATCGCCCAGCTTCTCGATTTCGGCGTCGGAGAACTCCAGCCGGGCGAGCTTCGCCAATTTCAGGATTTCCGCTTTTTCAACGCGCATACCGGCTATCTCCTCGGGGGGGAGGCATGTCTTCGGCCGGGAAACGACGCGCTGGTATGAATGCGGTTTTCCGGGCGGAAGGCATTCCTGTTGCCCGGAAGAGGAAGATAATAAAAGAACGTGGAGGACTGGGGGTTGGATGTTGGGAGTTAAATCTCCGCCGTTCAAGGACTTATGCGCCGGCCCGCGGCCGTCCCGGCGGGGGCCGGATCGATCCCGGAAGCGATCCCGAAAATAAAATCCGTCTCGCTTCGGTTGAAAGTTGGCGGCGAGCCTTGGATATTGCCGCCCATCGTCCGTTCACGGACCGAAAGGCACGCATGCAAAATTTGATCCGTTTGCTTTTTCTCGCCGCGCTTGCGGCCGCTCCCGCGATGGCGCAGCATTCCGATCCGTTGAAGACCAAGGCCTTCAGCTTCGGCTTCAACCAGCTGAGTCTCTCCGGTCCGTACGGGGGCAACATCGGCGGAAAGATCTGGCTCCCGGGAAACCGCGCCCTCGCGCTCGGCCTGCACGGAAACAGTACCGGATACTCCGAGAAAACTCCCGACTCGCTGGACTATGATCGAACGGGCTCCAATTATCAGCTGGGTGTGAATGTCGCCCTGCAGCAGCATTTCGACTGGTCCCCGGGGCTGTCTCCCTATCTCACCTTCGGGGGGTCGGCCGGATTCTCCGGCTCCAGGGACCGATACGAGTACGCTTTTGACACCAGTTCCAGCCGGGGAAACAATTTCAACGCGGGCCTTCAGGCGGGGTTCGGGCTGGAATACTGGTTCGCGCGCCGGCTTTCGCTTTCGGGACAGCAAATGTTCAGCGGGAGCATGTCCTTCGGTAAGGGCCGGGAAGACGAAGAGGAAAAGTACGATACCCGGAGTTACTCGGTCGGATTGGGAACGAGCTCGTTGACGCTGAACATCTATCTCTAGGCCGATGCAACGCGATTCTTTTTTTGGATGGATCCGGTTTGCCGTTCTCGCCCTGACGCTTGCCGGGACGGGAGAGGCTTTCGCCCAGGAACTTGCGTGGCCGGCAAAAACCCATTATCGCTACCGGGAAGTTTCGGGCAAACGGATTTTCTACCGGGAGGCGGGCGATTCCTCCCGGCCGACCCTCCTGCTATTGCACGGCTTTCCCGCCTCCTCGCACACCTATCGCGAGTTGATTCCCCTGTTGTCGGGCAAGTACCACGTCGTGGCCCCGGATTATCCCGGATCGGGTTATAGCGACAAGCCCGATCCCGATACGATCCCGTACACCTTCGATCGCCTGGCGGAACACGTTTCCGGTCTGGTCGAAGCGCTGGGCATCCGGGAATACGTCCTTTACATGCAGGATTTCGGCGCGCCCGTGGGGTACCGGGTGATGATGCGGGATCCGCGAAAAGTGAAAGGGCTCATCGTCCAGAACGCGAACGCCTACCTCGAAGGCCTGACGGAAGCGCGGCAGGCCTTTTTCCGAAACGCCAACCGGGACCGCTCTCCGGAAAACGTCCGGAAGCTTTTCGATTTCGTGGGACGCGATGCCGTGATCCACAAGCAGTACCTTCGGGACGTGAAGGGGCGGGAAGAGGTCATGAGCCCCGACGGCTGGACGCACGACCTGGTTTTTCTTCAAACGGAGAAGGACCGGAAAATCCAGGTCCAGCTTTTTCAGGATTACTACAACAATCTGCTGGCTTACCCGCGTTGGCAGGCCTTCCTGCGCGCGCACCGCCCGCCCACGCTTATCCTTTGGGGAAGGAAGGATCAGGCCTTCATCGAGGAAGGCGCGCAGGCGTACTTACGGGACGTCCCCGGGGCCGAGTTGCACCTTCTGGATGCCGGACACTTCGCCCTCGAGGAGCGACCCGTCGAAATCGCCCGGTACATCCACGGCTTCATGGCCCGGGCGTACGCGGAGCCCGCGAAATAGAGGGGCCTAGGGCCGCGCGCTTATTCGTCCAGCACGTCGAGCTTGGCGAACTTGAGCATCAGCGTGCGCGGCACCTTGTCGCCGAACAGGACGACCGCGCTGGCGGAGTCTCCGCTGCCCGAGACCTGCATGACCTTGCCCTCGCCGAACTTGAGGTGCCGCACGCGGCTCCCGGGCCGGAACGGCGCCTCGTCCTGGCTCATGTCCTCGTACTTCGGCATCGGGTCCGGGCGCCCCAGCGCCCGCCCCACGGCCATGCCCATGCGGAACGAGGGCTTCGGGGCGGAGTAGGACTTGGGGATGTCGAGGAATTCCTTGTCGATCTCGCGCAAAAAGCGCGAGCCCACGCAGTCCTGATAGGTGCCGTAACGGCGGCGACGGCGCGCGTAAGTCAGCGACAGGTCCTGGCGCGCGCGCGTGACGGCCACGTAGAACAGGCGGCGTTCCTCCTCGGCGTCGACGTCGTCCTCGCGCTTGAGCGGGAACAGGCCGTCTTCCATGCCGGTGACGAACACGCGCGGGAACTCCAGGCCTTTGGCGCTGTGCACGGTCATCAAGGTGACCGCGTCCTGGCTGGCCTTCAGCGCGTCGGCGTCGGACACCAGGGAAATCTCCTGCAGGAACAATTCGAGGGGCGTGCCCTCCAGCACGCCGAGTTCGCCTTCCTCGTTCTCCCCGGCGTTTTCGGCCAGGGTCTTTTCCTCCAGGCGGTCCACGAAATCCTGCGCCGCCGAGATGAGCTCCTCGAGGTTGGAAAGCCGGTCGGCCGCCTCGTCGGTGTCCTCGTTCTCGAGCGCGGCCTTGTAACCGGAGCGCACGAGGACCTCCAGGACGAGGTCGGGCAGCGACTTGTGCTCCGCCAGGGCGCGCAGGCCCTGCAGCAGCTCGTGGAACTCGCGCATTTTGCGCGTGGCTGCGGTGGCGATGCCGGCCTCGCCCGCGAAGGGCAGCGCTTCCGAGAGGGGAAGGTCGTTCTTCAGGGCGAATTCCTGCAGCTGTTTCAGCGAGGTGTCGCCCAGGCCGCGCTTGGGCACGTTGAGCACGCGCATGAAGGACACGTCGTCGCGCGGGTTGGCGAGGAGGCGCAGGTAGGCGAGCAGGTCCTTGACCTCCTTGCGCTCGTAGAACCGCGTGCCGCCCACGATGAGGTAGGGGATCTGGCGGCGGCGCAACTCGTCTTCGAACACGCGCGACTGGGCGTTGGTGCGGTAGAAGATCGCGGTGCCGCCGGGGCCGTACTGCTCGTCGCCGTGGATCTTGCGCGCGACCCACACGGCCTCGGACATCTCGTCGTCGAGCTCCATCAGCGTGACCTTCTCGCCCGGGGCGTTTTCGGTCCAGAGGGTCTTGTCCATGCGCTCGCGGTTGTTCCGGATCACCGAACCCGCGACCGCCAGGATGTTGGCCGTGGAGCGGTAGTTCTGCTCGAGCTTGGTGACCTTGGCCTCGGGAAAATCCTGCTGGAAGCGCAGGATGTTGCCGACGTCGGCGCCGCGCCAGCCGTAGATGCTCTGGTCGTCGTCGCCCACGGCGACGAGGTTGCGGTGCTCGCCGAGCAGAAGCTGGATGAGCTGGTACTGGGCCTTGTTGGTGTCCTGGTACTCGTCGATGAGCACGTAGCGGAACGAGTCGGAGAAATTCCGGCGCACTTCCGGGAACCCCTTGAGCAGGCGGATCGAGAGGAAGATCAGGTCGTCGAAGTCCATCGCGTCCTGGCCGCGCAGGTCGTTCTGGTACTTGGCGTAGAGGGAGGCCATGCGCTGCGCGTAAGGGTCGATCGCGATGCGGGCGGCGTCCTCGGGGCCGAGGTTCTGGTTCTTGAAGTTGCTGATGGTGCGGCGCACGGCGTCCAGCGGGAAGCGCAAGTCGTTTTCGAGGCCCTCGGCCTGCAGCAGCTTCTTCACATGACGCTTCTGGTCGTCGGTGTCGTAGATGGTGAAGTGCGAGGTATAGCCGAGCTTGTCGGCATGGAAGCGCAGCAGGCGCGCGCAAATGGAGTGGAAGGTTCCCATCCACCGCAGGGGCGCGTCGTAGCCGAGGAGGTGGGCGACGCGCTCACGCATCTCCCGCGCGGCCTTGTTGGTGAAGGTCACCGCCAGGATCTCGTGCGGACGGAACCCGTGTTCCAGGATCAGCCAGGCGATCTTGTAGGTCAGCACGCGGGTTTTGCCGCTGCCGGCCCCCGCGAGCACGACCTGCGACCCCGGAGCGTGCATCACGGCTTCCAGCTGGGAGGGATTGAGCAGGTTCCGTAGCGAAATTTCGCTTAATTCGGGGCGCTTGGCGGGGGAGGCAAAAGAAGTTTCCACGGCCCGAATGGTAGCAAAACGCGATTTTAGGCTCGGAAACGTTTTAGGGGGCCAACCCCGGCGGGTTTGCTCCCGAAAAACAGGTTCGATCCCGGGGTTGAGGCGTCGCCCAGGCGCCGAAACCCGGAGGATGCCGCGTTCGAAATTCCTATAAAGGGCCGTTTGAAATTTTGTCACGGTTGCGGTTACTCATTGCAACAAGCTTCCGCGTAACGTCTTGTAACCATAAGGGTTTACAGAGGATTCTTTTTTAAATTCGGCCTCTCGAGTATTACGGTTTCGCGCTTTATACAGATTTTTTCCGGACGGACCATGACGACATCCTCAGTTTTTCTCCGCCTGTTCGCGGGTAGCGCGCTTCTCTCGCTGGGCTTGTCCGCCTGCGGAGGCGATGAATCCGGAAAACCGAAGGGCGCGGGCCCCGCGGGCGCTCCGCCCCCGGCGAGGCTCGCCGCCATCGTGCTGGCCCCTTCCGCTTCCCAGGGGTCGGGCGTTTCCGCCCCGGGCACCGTACTCGCCGAACAACAAGTGGACATCAAGGCCGAGATCGCGGGCAGGATCACCTTGATCGGCTTCCGCGAAGGGCATCCGGTCCGGGCGGGACAGATCCTGATCCGCCTGGAGGACGCGGAACTCAAGGCCAGGTCCCAGCAGGCCGAGGCCCGCCTGCTTCTGGCCCGCACGAGCGAGGAGCGCGCGCGCCAGGACTTCAAGGCGCAGGCGGTGAGCCAGGGCGAGTACGACCGGGTTTCCGCCGAACTGAAAAGCGCCCGCGCCGAGGCCGCGCTCGCGCGCGCGCAATGGGAAAAGACCTTCTTGCGCGCGCCCTTCGCGGGCTCGGCGGGATTGCGCGAGGTGGACCTGGGCGCGTTCGTGCAGCCCGGCGTGCGCCTCACCACCGTGCAGAACCTGAAGTCCCTGCGCGTCGACTTCTCGGTTCCCGAAGGCTTGGCGCGCGCGATCCGCCCGGGCATGACCGTGCGCTTCACCGCCGCGAGCGCTCCAGATACGCTTTCCGCCACCGTCTACGCGGTGGAATCCCGCATCGATCCCGACACGCGCCTCCTGCGCGTGCGCGCGCGCTGCGAAAACCAGGACGCGCGCGTGCTGCCGGGATCCTTCGCCCGCGTCGAATTGCCCGCGCGGGCGGATTCGTCCCTGTGGATCCCCACGCAGGCGGTTGTCCAGAGCGCGCGCGGATCGCAAGTGTGGACGGTGCAGGGCGGCCAGGCGGTGCTGAAGGTCTTCCGGCCCGGCACCCGCGACGCGCAAAGCGTCGAGGCCGTCTCGGGCCTGTCGCCGGGCGACACCGTGCTGACTTCCGGGCTCCTGCAACTGCGCCCCGGCGCGCCCGTCATCCCGGTGGTCGCCGCCTCGGACACTTCGGGCGCGGCGCGGTAACGGGCCATGAAGTTTTCGCACTTCAGCATCGACCGCCCGGTCACGACCATCGTCATTTCCCTGCTGATCGCGGTGCTGGGCTTCATCGCCCTGCCGCAGCTCGGCGTGCGCGAGTTCCCCGCCGTGGACCCGCCGACCATCACCGTGTCGACCAGCTACGCGGGCGCAAGCGCCGACGTCATCGAGTCGCAGATCACCGAGCCCATCGAGGAATCGGTGAACGGCGTCGACGGCATCCGCTCGATCACCTCCACCAGCCGCGAGGGCGCCAGTTCCATCACCGTGGAGTTCAACCTCTCCTCCGACCTCGACGCCGCCGCGAACGACGTCCGCGACCGGGTCTCGCGCGTGCTGCGCCGCCTTCCCGCCGACGCCGACCCGCCGACCGTGGCCAAGGCCGACGCGAATTCGTTCCCCATCCTGCTCATGACGCTGCAAAGCGACACGCGCGACATCCTCGACGTGACCGACGCCGGCACGCGCCTCAAGGAACGGCTGCAGACCATTCCCGGCGTGGCCGAGGTGCGCATCTGGGGCGAGAAGCGCTACGCCATGCGGCTGCGCTTCGACCCCGAGCGGCTGGCCGCCCACAACCTCACCCTCGCCGAAGTGCGTTCCGCGCTCAGCGCCGAGAACGTCGAGCTTCCCTCGGGCCGCATCGAGGGGACCTCGATGGAGCTTACGGTGAAGACCAGCGGCCTTTTGCGCAGCGCCGAGGAGTTCAACCGCCTGGTCGTCCGCGCCTCCCCCGAGGGCCTGGTCCGCCTCGAGGACGTGGGCCGCGCCACCTTGGGCGCCGAGAACGAGCGCACCCAGCTCAAGCTCAACGGCAAGTCGATGATCGGGCTCGGCCTGATCGCGCAGCCCGGCGCGAACAGCATCGCCATAGGGAATGAGTTCTACAAGCGCTATGCGCAGATCCGGAAGGACTTGCCCAAGGACCTCAAGGCGGGCATCGGCTTCGACGGCACGCAGTACGTGCGCCGCTCCCTGCTCGAGGTGGCCGAAACCTTGGCCATCGCCTTCGCGCTGGTGCTGCTGGTGCTCTTCTTCTTCCTGCGCGACTGGCGTTCGGCGCTGCTTCCCGCCATCGCCATCCCGGTCTCGCTGATCGGCGCGCTGTTCCTGCTCTACAGCGCGGGGTACACGGTCAACGTGCTCACCTTGCTGGGCCTGGTGCTCGCGATCGGCCTGGTCGTCGACGACGCCATCGTGGTGCTGGAGAATATTTACCGCAAGATCGAAGAGGGCGAGGACCCGCGCGCGGCCGGCTATTCCGGTCTCGAGGAGATCTTCACCGCCGTCATTTCGACCACCGCCGTGCTGGCCGTCGTGTTCCTGCCGCTGTTCTTCATCTCGGGCTTCGTGGGACGCCTCTTCCGCGAGTTCGGCCTGGCCGTCGCCGGCGCGGTGATCCTGTCCGCGATCGTGTCGCTCACGCTCACGCCGATGATGTCGACGCGTTTCCTGAAGAGAAAGCATTCGCGCCTGTACGACCGCACCGAACCTTATTTCGAAAAGTTCTACGGGTTCTATGCGCGTTCGCTGCGCGCCTTCCTGCACCGCCGCGTCGCCGCGGTCGCGCTGGTGGCGGCCTGCCTCGCCGGCAGCGCCGTGTTCATGCTGACCCTGAAGTCGGAGCTGGCCCCGCGCGAGGACCGCAGCCAAGTCAACCTTTTCGTCACCGGCCCCGAGGGCTTTTCCTACCCGGCCATGTCGGCGGTGATGGACCGCCTCTCCGACGTCGTCGCCCGCGAGGTGCCCGAGGCGGACCGCGCCCTCTCCGTGACGGCCCCGGGCTTTAGCGGCGGCGGCGCCAACAGCGGCTTCTTCCGCCTGTTCCTCACCGAACCCGGCCGGCGGGAGCGCTCCCAGAAGGAGATCGCCGAGGCCCTCGCCCCCGCCACGCGCGGCATCACGGACGTCCGCATCGTCGTCGTGCAGGACCCGACCATCTCGGTGGGCAGCCGCTCCAGCCTGCCGGTGCAGTTCGTCATCCAGGCCCCCAGCTTCGAGAAGCTGTCCGCCGCGCTGCCGCGCTTTCTCGAGGCGGCCCGCAAAGATCCCGCCTTCGTCGTGGTGGACGAGAACCTCAAGTTCACGCGTCCCGAGCTGCAGGTGTCGGTCAATCGCGACCGGCTGCGCACGCTGGGGGTTCCGTTCTCCGAAGTCGCGCAGGCGCTTCAGCTCGGGTTCGGCGAGAGCCGGCTGGGGTATTTCCAGAAGGACAGCCGCCAATACCAGGTGATTGGCCAGGTGGACGAAAGGTACCGACTGCGGCCGGCCGACCTCGGCGCAGTGCAGGTGCGGAACACCAGCGGCCAGCTTATTCCGCTGGGCAATCTCATCGACATCCGCGAACAGGCGGGACCTCCGCAGCTCTTCCGCTACAACCGCTGGGTGTCGGCTACGGTTTCCGCGGGCCTGGCTCCGGGCGTCGCCATGGCCGACGGCATCGCCGCCATGCGCCGCATCGCCGCCGAGACGCTCGACCCCTCCTTCAATACCGCCCTCGCCGGCGAGTCGCGCGACTTTTCCGAAAGCTCCTCCAGCATCCTGTTCGTCTTCGTGCTCGCGCTCATCCTGATCTACCTGGTGCTGGCGGCGCAGTTCGAAAGCTTCCGCGACCCGCTGATCATCCTGATCACCGTGCCGCTTTCCCTGTTCGGAGCGCTGCTGGCGCTGTTCGCGGCGGGGCAGACGCTGAACATCTTCAGCCAGATCGGCCTCGTGATGCTGATCGGCCTCGTCACCAAGAACGGGATCCTGATCGTGGAATTCACCCACCAGAAGCGCGCGAAGGGGCTCTCCCTCGCCGACGCGGTGCTGGAGGCCTCGCAGGCGCGCCTGCGGCCGATCCTCATGACCACCTTCACGGCGGCGCTGGGCATGGTTCCCATCGCCCTGGCGCTGGGCGCGGGTTCCGAAAGCCGCCGCCCCATGGGCATTGCCGTGGTGGGCGGCCTCCTTTTCGGCATGGTGCTGACCCTGTACGTGATTCCCGCCATGATCCTGCTGTTCTCCACGAAGAAAGAGCGCGAAGAACATGCTTAAAGCCGTCCTCCTGTCCTGCCTCTCCGCCTCTTCCGTTTTCGCCCAAGGGCTGACGCTCGACGCCGTCCTGCGGGAGGCGTTGCAGAACAATCCCGGCTACCTCGCCTCCCGTTCCGACCTGGGCTTCGCCGAGAATGCGTATTCCTCGCAGGGTACGGCGGGCTACCTTCCCTCCGTCGCGGCCAGCGGCGGCCTGGGCTGGAGCAAGCTCGACACGCGCCAGGAACGCGTCACGGGCGCGCCGCCGGTTCGCACCACGGAAAGCGTCGACGGCGCGGAATCGAGGACGCGCACGGCGGGGCTCAACGCGAACTGGACGTTGTTCGAGGGATTCGCGGGTCCCTTGAACCAGCGCCGCCTGCGCCTGGAACGCGATCAGGCGCGCGCGCTGGAAAACCTTACCCGCGAAGACCTGCTCCGCCGGGCGGCGCTTTCGTACGCCGATCTGGCCCGCCAGGCCCGCCTGCGCGACGTGCGGGACACCTTGCTCCGGCTTTCCGACGAGCGGTTCCGCATCCTGAACAGCCGGATCGCTTCGGGATCCGCCGCGCGTCCGGAATGGCTCGAGGGGCAGGTGGACCGCAACGCCGACCGTGCCGCGCTCGTGCAGCAGGAGGCCGCGCTGCACGCCGCCCGTCTCGCGCTGGCAAACGCCCTGGGCCGCGAAACGCCCGTCGCGGGACGCCCCGAAGAAGATGCGCTACCCTCGGGCACGCTGGATTTCGCCGCGCTGCGGGGCGGGCTCGAAGGCCGGCAGCCCGAGGTGAAGCTCGCGGAGGCGGAAAAGACCCTCGCATCGATTTATCTCAACCAAGCCCTCGCGCCGCTGTATCCGCGGCTGGAAGCGAACGCCGGCTACAACCTCACCCTGGCGAGCAACGATGCGGGCACCTTGCGGGAGAATCGCACCATCGGTCCTTCGGCGGGCCTGCAGCTGACCGTGCCCCTCTTCGACGGCGAGTTTCCCTGGCGTGTCCGCGCGCGGGGCCGCCACGCCGTCACGGCCGCGGAGCAGCGCCTGCGCGAGGCGCAATTCTCCGCGCGCGCGGAAGTCGATCGCGCCTACGCGGCCTGGACGGCGATCGACTCGGCCGCGACGCTGGAACGCGAAGGCCTGGGCTATGCCAAGGAGAACCTCGACCTGACCTTTAGGCGCTGGAAAACGGGGGGCCTCTCGTACCTCGAGGCGCGCCTCGCCCAAGTCAAGTATCTCGACGCGTTCACGCGCGCCGAAAACACCGACTACGAGGCCTTCCGCGCGCGGCTCGACGTGCTGCGCGCCGCCGGACGCATGGACATCCTTCTCGAGGAAGCGCGCGAGGAAGCGCGCGCGGAAGCCTCCGCGAATCCCTGAGGTGAATGCCGTGCCGGGAGTCGCGGACGGCGCGCACCTCGGCCTGCGCCTTTGGATCTCCCCCTTGGGAGCGGGCCGGATCTTTTATCAGGACGTTAAGGGGTATCGCGTGGCCGCCGGCATGCCGCGCGCGCCGCTAGAACGTCTGTCCCCGCTTTTTCGCGAGTTCGAGGAAGAGTGCCGGCTGGCCGGCCGGCGCCTCGTTTATTTCGGCCTGGCCGCCCCCGCCTTGGCGGCGCTCGATCCCGCGCGCGGCCGGTGGCATGCCGGGGACCTGCCGGTTTTCTCCCTGGATCGCTGGGGGGACGATGCGACGATCCCCCCGAACATTCGCTCCCAGGCACGCCGCGCCCGTAATCAGGGCATTACCGTGCGGCGGGTCGCGGTGGGCGAAGCCGTCCCTTCCTCGCTGCGCACCTGTGTCGCCTCGTGGGTCCGCGACAAGCCTCTGCCGCCGCTGGGCTTCGTCACCACGCCTTACCTGTTCGACCCGTGGCCCGAACAGGGCGTGTTTCTCGCGGAACGCGAAGGGGAGGTCGTCGGATTCCTGGTGGGATCGCGCGCGCTGTTTCCCGACCTTTGGCGCGTCGACGCCGTCGGCCGGTGCGGGCGGGCGCCGAACGGCTGCGTCGAGCTTCTGGTTTCGGAGGCCTTTCGCTACGCGGCGGAACGGGGCCAGGGGCAGGCGACCTTGGGGATGGCCCCGTTGGCCCGCCGCGCCGCGCTTCCCGCCCTCTCCTCTTCGCATTGGATGGACCGCGTGGCCGAGATCGCGCACGAGGTGAAGCTTCCCGGCTATTCCTTCGCGGGCCTTGAGGCCTTCAAGGCCAAATTCAAGCCGGACGCGTGGCATCCCCTATACTGCGTATCGGGCGGGGGCGGATTATCCCTGCGCGACCTCCTCGCGGTGGCCCGCGTTTTCACGGGGGGATCGCTGACCGTGTACGCGCTGCGCTCCTTGCGCTGGAGACTGGGCCGCCGGCGGGTGCCGTTTTGAATCTCCGGGAGGGAGGTTATCCCAGCCAGCCAAACACCAGGCCGAACACCACGAACAAGGCCACGTTGTAACCTGCATCGATCCACCACAGCTTCCACCCGCGGTTCGCGAACTGGTAATTGATGCCGAAGGTCGCGGCCACGAAGCCGATGCCGACGGTGAGGCCGAGCGGCAGGGCGTTCACCATGCCGGGGTTGGGACCCAGAAGGAACGCGAAGAAGAATGCGGCGATGAGGGCGAACGCGAAGCTTGTCCCGAAGACTTTCGCGGGATGCCCTTTTCCCGCCTCGTCCATCCGGGCCTCGCGCGTCCAGGCTTTCAGAAAGAGCAGGGGAGAGTACCAAAGCCCGCCCAAGGCGAAGGCGAGGACGGCGGCGAGAAGAATCACCCAGTAGTTCATGGCAGGCAAGGTCATCGGGGTCTCCGGAAAAGAGGACCCGACAAGACTAATAATTCGGCCGGGCTTATTCCCAGCGCAGGCCGGCGGTCACGACGCCCGTTTGCGGCCACCGGCCGAGCTGGATGCGCTTTTGCGCGGCGGCGGCCATCATCACCCCGTTGTCCCCGCAAAAGCGCCGCTCCGGGAGCACCAGCCGGAACCCTTCGCGCCGCGCCATCTCCGTCATGCGCTCGCGCAGGTAGGCGTTCGCGGCCACCCCGCCGCCCAGGATGAGCTTCGTCTCGTCCCGCTGTCGCATGGCCCACAGCGTTTTCTTCACCAGCACGTCGGCGATGGCGGTCTCCAGGCTCGCGCAGAAGTCCGCGCGCTCGGCGAGCAGCGTGTCCGCGCCGCGCTTCTGCGCCTCGCGCGCCACCGCGGTCTTCAGGCCGCTGAAGGAGAACTCGAGGTTGCCGCGTTCCATCAGCGCGCGCGGCAGCGGCAGAAAATCGCGGCGGCCCTCCGCGGCAAGGCGTCCCACCTCGGCGCCCGCGGGGTAACCCAGGCCGAGGAGCTTGCCGCTTTTGTCGAAGGCCTCGCCCGCCGCGTCGTCGCGCGTCGCGCCCAGCACGGTGAACTCGAGGTTCGGGCCCACGTGCAAAAGTTCGGTATGACCTCCCGAGACGAGGAGGGCTACGAAGGGGGGCTCGAAGGCCGGGTCGGTCAGGTAGGCGGAAGCCAGGTGGCCCTCGAGATGGTTGAGTCCCATCACGGGTTTTCCCAGCGCGCGGGCGAGCCCCTGAGCGAAGGACGAACCCACCAGCAGGGGACCGAGAAGGCCGGGGCCGCGCGTGTGGGCGATCACGTCGATGGCGTCCAGGGAAAGGCCGGAGTCCTCGAGCGCCGCCTCGACCACGGCCTGGATCTTTTCCAGGTGCGCGCGCGCGGCGATCTCGGGGACCACGCCGCCGAACTTCGCGTGCGTCGCGGCCTGCGTGTACAGGGATTCTCCGAGCACGCGGTAGTTCTCGTCGACGAGGCCGCAGCCCGTCTCGTCGCAGGAGGTCTCTATGCCTAGTACTACCATTAATAAGCGGCCGGGCTGCGAGCGGCGCGTTACGGCGTCGGCTTCCGTCGGCGTACTCCCGGTACGCCTTCCTCAGCCTCCTGGTCCCGCTTGCTCTCGCTCCGGCGTCCTGATGTGAGGCTTCCCACTCCGTGGAAATACGGTGTGATTGCCTTTGTCGCAGAAGTTAGGAAACGCGTGGGCCTGTTTCCGTTTGTCCTCCGAAGCTTAGACGTGCGTCAGGACGGTGTCGCGCGGGAAGCGGACCTTCGCGAGGCCTCCGAAGCGGTCCTCCGGGGAACGGTACCCGGCCGCGGCCACGACCACGGCGGTGTATCCCTGTTCGTTCAGGCCCAGGATCTCGTTGTACTTCGCGGGTTCGAAGCCTTCCATGGGGCAGGCATCGACCCCGAGGAGGGCCGCCGAGGTCAGGAAATTTCCCAGGGCGATGTAGGGCTGCCGCGCGGCCCAGGCGTTTCGCTCGGCCTCGGGGCGCTGCACGACCGAAAGGGCCGCGTTGCGCAGGCCCGCGAGCGACTCCAGGGACTGCCCGCGGACTTCGGCCACGCGCGCGATGAAGCGGTCGACGTCCGCGGCGGAATATCCCGTGCGGGCGGCGAACACCACGAGCTTGTCGGCCTCGACGATCTGGGGCTGGCCGTACGAAGCCTCGCGCAGGCGCGCGCGCACCGCGGGATCGTCGATCACTAGAAATTTCCAGGGCTGCAGCCCGATGCCGGAGGCGGTGAGCACCAGCGCCTCCTCCAGCGCGTTCCAGGTGCCGGCGTCTATAGCCCGGGCCGGGTCAAAGCGTTTGACCGCGTAGCGCCAGTTCAAGGCGCGGAGAAGGCTTTCGGCCTCGGATCCGGCGGAAAGCGCGGCGGCGGCGGTGCGGAGATTTTCGGAGTGTTCTGAGTTAAGGGCGATCATTGAGTTTCTCCTTTTTGTTGGGGTGGACAGCTTGCCTCCTCGAAGGCGGGGGCCGTCCACCCTTACGGTTCTATTCCTGTCCCTACGGCCGTCAGGCGGCGGCCTTGTTGGGGACCTCGCGGGCCGCGGCTTCCTCATCGGCGTTCCACCGCTCGAGCGTGGCGCGCAGGGCCAGCCGCGCCTCCTCCAGCGCGAGGGCCGCGGCTTCGGGCGCCGGCGCGCGCGCCACGAGAACCCAGGTCACGTCGGTGATGCCGAACGCGCCCAGGACCTGGCGCAGGTAACCTTCGTGGAACGCACGGGCGGCGGCCTTCCCGGAGGGGTCGGAGTCTCCCAGCGTCGCGATCACCAGCGCCTTGCGGCCTTTCAGCGCGCCGCCGCCCCGCAGCACGCGGTCGCGCGCCACCTGGTCGAGCCAGGCCTTGAAGGTCGCGGGCACGGAGAAGGCCGTCACGGGCACGCCGAGCACCAGCGCGCCCGCCTCGAACAACTCGTCGATCAAATGATTCGACAATGCCAGGGCGCGCTTCTGCCCGTCGGGCAACAGGGCGCCGGGAGCCGCGGCCGTCGCGGCGACCAGGTCGTGGTCGACGGCGGGGACCGGCGCGCGGTCGAGGTCGCGGTAGATGACCTTCTCGCCCGCGCGCTCGGCGCGCCAGGCCGAGACGAACTCGGCGGTCAGCTTGCGCGAGACGGAGCCGCGCGGCGTGAAGCTGGAGTCGATATGCAGTAGCGTGTTCATTTTGTCTCCTTCTGCGCCCCGTCGGTTAAAGCGCGGGCCGCGGCTTGGTTACTTCGAAAGCTTGTCGTGCACGATTTTGTCGAGGGCCCACTGGCCGCCTCCCTGAATGACCAGGAAGAGCGCGAGGGCCGTCACGGGAATGAAGAACTCGATGCCCTTGGGCATGAAGAAGCCGCCGGACCAATGCACCGAGGCCGCGACGACCATGGTCACGCCGATGGCGAGGGCCGACAGGCGCGTGAACAGGCCGAAGAACAACAGCAGGGCGCCCAGCGACTCGGCGAGAATCGCCGCGAGCGCCAGCGGGGCGGGAATGCCCATCATCTGCGTAAAGGCTCCCATCGTACCCGAGAAGCCGTAGCCGCCCCACCATCCCAAAGTCTTCTGGATCCCGTGGGGAAGGATGGTGATCGCGAGCGCGAGGCGCAGCAGCAGCGTCGTGTAGCGGCCGTCGGTGGCGAAGGCCGAGGTCAGCAGCGAGCGCCAGGCGAGGGGCCGGGGGGCGGTGAGGGCGTGGGTGCGAGAGGTCATGATGTCTTCCTTCTGTTTGTTGGGGCGCGTGCGTCCCTGTCTGGTTGTTGGGGGATGCAGGCACCCCCCGTACTATTTGTTTTCGTCATTACGATCGTCCTGAAGGATCGTTTCAGAATAAATCGTTCTTATATAAACGTTTATTCCAAAAAAAAACTCAGGGTTGCGGGATCAACTTCTTCAGCAAATCCCGCAAGGTTTCCAGTTCCGTTTCTTCCAGGCCGGCCATCATCTTTTCGACGATCCCCGCTTGTTCGGGCAGCACCGAATGAATCAGGGTCTTGCCGGCCTCGGTGATGCGCACCTTGTTGACGCGCCGGTCTTCCGGAACCTGCAAGCGCTCGACCCACTTGCGCTCGGTCAACCGGTCGATCAATCCGACCAGGTTGCCCTTGGTCACCTGCAGACGATCGGCCAGCTCCTGCTGGTTCGTGCAATCCGCCGTAGCCAGCGTGGACAGGACTTCGAACTGCGGCACGGTCAGGCCGTGGCTTTGCAAAAGCGCCGCCACCTGGCTTTGCAAATGGTCGTAGCTGCGGATCATCTGCAGCCACGCATCCATATAGCGCCGGTTCCGTTCCGTGCATCCGTTCTTGTCCATACGGTTTAAGTATAGACTATTGTTGTGGCGTGTGTCAAGGGGATTTTGGGGGTAAAAAACACGTTTTAGGCCATTCTCTGTCGTTGTTTGTTGTTGGTTGTCGGTTGTCCGATACCTGGGCTTGGCAGGACTTCCCTATTCTGGTTCGTCAACCTTGAAGTGAATCCATTGTGGCATTCCCATTTTGTCGAGGAACATCCATCAGCCGGCGTTTCGTCTTTTGTTTTCCAACAACCGGCAACCAACAACCGACAACTCTTCCTTCCCAACCCCCAACGCTTATCTTTCCCCCATGCGCAACCAATGGAAGTTTTTGTTCCGCGAGGCTTTTCGCAACCTGGGTTCCGATCGTTTTCTTTCCATCACTTCGGTGATGACCTTGGGCATTTGCGGCTCGGTGCTTTCGTTCCTGCTGCTGGGCCTGTCGCTGATGTCCGCCATCGACGCGAAATACTCGCGCGAGGCCGCGCCGCTGACCGCCTACATTCTCCCCGCGTTCGAGCGCGGCGCCGACCTGCGGAACTTCGAGCAAAAAATCGAGGCCTCCGGGGATTTCGATTCGATCACCTTCGTCAGCAAAACCGAGGCCCTGGAGGCGTTCCGCCGAGATTTCGGCGAGGAGATGACGCGGTATCTCGACGTCAACCCGCTGCCGCATTCCTACCTGCTGTATCCCAGCGGCACGCCGCTCACCGCGGCGCGTCTGAAGGCTCTGCGCGAGAAGCTCCTGCGGTTCAAGGAGGTCGAGGAGGTCTCGGGAAACTTCACCCAGCTGCAGTGGCTCGACCGCTGGCGGGTGCCCCTGCAGACCGGCTCCCTGCTGCTGCTGTGCTTCGTCGCCGGCGCGCTCGCGCTCATCGTCCACAACGCGATCAAGCTCAGTTTGTACGCGCGGCGCAGCCTGGTCGAGAACATGAAGTACTGCGGCGCCTCGGGCTTCTTCATCCTCGCGCCCTTCGCCCTCGAGGCGGTGCTGCTCGGCCTCGGCGGCGGGCTGCTGGGCACCTTGGCGTTGCTGGGGCAGATCCAGCTCGGCAAGCTCATCCTTCCCTCGCTGCCGCAATGGATTCCCGAGCTGCGGCTCGGCTTCTACCTCGTCGCGGGCACGGTCGCGATCGCCCTGCTGTCGAGCGTGCAAACCGTGTACGCCTTCCTGCGGGGGAAGCTGGAGTGAGGGAAGAACAGGACGGGGGTCGGGGGATGGGGGATAAAAGCAAGACGCGATACGGGGTGGAATATACCCCCGTCCCCCGACCCCCGTCCCTGCACCATTCCCTTTCCATGCGTTGTCTCTGGGCGTTTCTCCTGCTGCTGATCGCATTGGCAGCCCCTGTATTCTCCCAGTCCTCCGACACCGACAAGGAACTCGCCGCCCAGCGCAAGGAACTGAACGCGGTGCGCGCGCGGCTGGAGAAGGAGCAGAAGGAGCTCTCCGTGCTGCGGTCGCGCAAGACGGCGACGGTGGGGGAGCTGCGCAAGCTCGAGAACAACATCGCGCGCACGAACGCCTACCTCCTCAAGCTGGAGGCCACCGAGCGCGCCCTGAAGGCCTCGGCGGAGAACACCCGCGGCGAATTGCGGGAGATCCAGGCGCGGCTGAACCGGCGGTCGCGGGCCATGGCGAAGCGCGTGCGCATGCTGTACATGGCGGGGCGGCCCGAGGACATTCTGTTCATCCCGGGGGTGGGGGAGGGCGACTTCCTGAAGCGCGCCTACCTCGTGCGGCGCCTGATCGCCTACGACCGGCGCCTGGTGGTGGAGAACCGCGCGGACATGGGCCAGAAGGAAGCGGGTCTCCGGAAGCTGCTCGTGCAAACCGAGGAAATCGAGATTTTCCAGAAGCGCAAGAAGCAGGAAGTGGAGACCTTCACGCGCGCGAAAACCGACCAGCAGCAAACCCTGAAAACGCTGACGCGCGACGAAAAAACCAAGGCCAAGGCGCTGAAGCAGCTCGAGGAGAACGCCCGGCAGTTGAACGCCATCATCCGCCAGCTCGAGAAGCGGCGCAAGGACCAGCTGGCGCAGGGCAAGGGCCGCGATCTCGAGACGGGCACGCGCTATTGCGCGCCGGTGCAGGGGTCGGTGGTCTCGAAGTACGGCCTGCAGTACCACGCAACGCTGGGAACCTCGACGAAGAACCTCGGCATCGAGATCGAGGGGGCCGACAACGCGCCCGTGCGCGCGGCGGTGTCGGGAGAGGTGGCCATGGTCACCACCATCCCGGGTTACGGGCGCGGCATCATCCTCGACAACGGCTCGGGGTACTTCACGATCTACGCGAACCTCTCCGGCATCCGGGTCTCGGTCGGCGATGCCGTGAAGACCTGCCAGGAAATGGCCGTGGTGGCGGACAATCCGGGCCAGGTTTATTTTGAAGTGCGGCAGGGGACTAGGACGATCGATCCGGAGGCGTGGTTGAGGGGGTCCGGGCGGTAGCCGGGCTGCGACCGGCGTTCTGGGGTGTCGCCTTCCGTCGGCGTACTCCCGGTACGCCTTCCTCAGGCTCCTACCAGAACTTGGTCTCGCTCCGGCTGATGGTCATTCATGCATTTTCTGGATCTGCTTTTTTTCGTTTCCTGTGATTGCGGTCACAGCGACCCTCCCTTAGACTTGGTAACTTTGCTTCTATGAATTTCGAATTTCCCCGCACCTTGGGCCAGGAAGACGCCCGCGAGAGGCTTTCTCAAGCCTTGTCGCAAGGCCGTTTCCCGCATGCCCTGCTGGTACACGGCGAGGCCGGGCTGGGGCAGCACGCGCTGCTGCTGGACATCGCGCAAATCCTCTGCTGCGACGGCGCCGGGGCGCGTCCCTGCGGCGGCTGCCACTTCTGCCGCGCCTTCGAGAACAACGCGCTCGACAACGTGCTCTACCTGATGCCGCTGGTCAAGAAAAGCAAGGACGGCGACGACGATCCCGGGGAGGGGCTGGATTCCGCGCTGGTGGACGAGTTGCTCGAGAAGATCCAGGCCTGGTACGCGAACCCCTACGGCTTTCGCTGCGAGGACAAGGCGCTGGTGACGGTGGGGCAGACGCGCGCGCTGATCGCGCGGCTCGGCTACGCCGAGAGCCTGCGGAAAGCGCGGCTGGTCCTCGTCCCGTACTTCGAGGCGCTGAACGTCAACGCGGCCAACAGCCTGCTCAAGATCCTGGAGGAACCCCCCGCCGACGTGTACTTCCTGATCGGCAGCGAGAACCGCGCGGCCCTGCTGCCCACCCTGCTGTCGCGCTGCCTGCATCTCGGCCTGTCCCCGCTGGACCCGCGCGCCTTCCGCGCCGCGGTCGATTCGCTCGCCGCGCGGGCGGGCGTTCCGGTCGTTCCCGCGCTGCTGCCCTTCGCCGAAGGCTCGCCGGGAACCTACCTCGAGCTGGTCCAGGACGGCGGCGCCGAGCTGCTCGAGGAAGGCCTTCGCTTCCTGTCGGCCGCGGCCTCGCCCGACTGGCGGGTCTTCGCGGATTATACGGGCCAGGGGCCCGCCGCCGCGGGGATGGAGGAAACCCTGAAGCTGCTGCACTTCCTGCTGCGCATGGTGCGCGTGCACGAGGCCCTGCGCGCCCTCCACGGCGCGGACGCCGCCGCTCTGCGCGGGTCGGCGGACGGTTACCGCTGGACCGCGCAGGCGTTGGAAAAGGAGGGCTGGGACGCCTCGCTGGCGGCCTACCTGGGCCCGCTCGAGGACCTGGCCGACCTGCCGGCGTTCGTGGCTTGCCTGGAGGCGGCGCACACGGCCGTGAAGGGCTATTCCAAACCGCAGGTGGCCCTGGTGGGACTGTTCCTCGAGTACGAGGCGAAGGCGCGCCGCGCGAAGGCGCAAACCGCGCGGGCGGCGGCATGATCGTCCCCCTCGATCCCGCGCTCCCCGGCGCGCCGCTTGCCGAAGAATCGCCCCGCATCGTGCCGCCGCCGCCCCCGGCGGACGAAGCCTTGCGCCGCGGGCTGGCGAAGGACATCAACGGCCCCCTGTTCGCGGCGGATCTGCTGCTGCTGCGCGGCATCACCGACAAGGAGGGCGCGCGCGCCTTCTTCCTGCCCGAGCCCGCGCCCCTTTCCGAAGCGGCGATGCTGAACATGGATCGCGCCGTCTCCCTGTTGCGGGCCGCGAAGGCCGCCGGCGAGCGCGTAGCGGTGCACGGCGATTACGACGTCGACGGCGTGACCGGCGCGGCCCTGATGTACCTGGGCCTGCGCGACCTGGGCTTCGACGCCGACTGGATCCTGCCCAACCGCTTCGACGGCGGCTACGGCCTCACGCGCCGCACCTTGGACCAGCTCCATACCCGCGGCGCGCGGTGGGTGGTCTCCGTCGACACGGGCATCGCCGCCGTCGAGGAAACCGCCTACGCCCAGTCCCTCGGGATGAAGGTGATCCTCACCGATCACCACCAGGCCGCGCCCGTCCTTCCCGCGGCGGAGTGCATCGTCAATCCCAACCAGCCCGGTTGTCCCTACCCCAACAAGGGCCTGTCCGGCTGCGGCGTCGCCTACCGCGTGATCGAAGCCCTATCGCAGGGCAGCGGCGTCGACCCCGCGAGGTATCTCGACCTCGTCGCCCTCGGCAGCCTGGCCGACAACGTGCCCGTCACGGGCGAGAACCGCGGGCTGATCCGCGCGGGGCTGCGCCGCATGGCCAACTCCGAAAACGTCGGCCTGCGCGTTCTGCTCCAGCGCACCGGCGTCGACTCGGCGGCGCTGACCAGCTCCGAAATCCTGTTCAAGGTCACGCCGCTGCTGAACGCGACGGGGCGCATGGGCAGCCCTGAAACGAGCCTGCGCCTCTTTCTCTCCGCGAACGAACGCGAGGCGCACCAGCACGTCGACCGCATGGAGGCCGAGAACGCGCGCCGCCGCACCCTCGACCAGGCGAACACGGCGGACGCGATCGCGCAGGTCGAGAACGGGATGCGGGACGACGCGTGCCTCGTGGTGCATTCCGACGGGTGGCACGAGGGCGTGATCGGCATCGTGGCCGCGCGCCTCGTCGACAAGTACCGGCGTCCCACCTTCGTGATGGCGGTGGACGAGCACGGCATCGCGCGCGGCAGCGGGCGCACCGTGCGCGGCTTCAACCTCCACGAGGCGCTCGGCGCCCACCCGGAATTGTTCGTCAAGTGGGGCGGGCACGCCTTCGCCTGCGGGTTCTCCATCGAGCGGGGCAACATCCCCGCCTTCCGGGAGCGCATGATCGAACGGGCGGCCAACGCCTTCGCCGCCGGCCCCCGGCCGCCGGAGGTCGCGCCCGCGCTAGCGGTGGACCTGCGCGAGATCGACGCCGAGGGCCTGCTGTGGCTGCGGCGGTTCGAACCCTTCGGCCCGCGCAACGAAGCGCCGCTGTTCTACGCCGAGAACGTCGCGCTCTACGGCTCCCCGCGCACCGTGGGCGAAAAGCATCTCAAGTTCGCCGTGCGCGGCGGGGGCGCGGGCAGCGAACCGCTGGAGGCGATCGGCTTCAACCTCGCCCATCTCCTCGACCGCCTCGAAGGCAAGGATCGCCTCGCCCGCATCGTCTTCTACCCCGAGTGGAACACCTTCCGGGGGCAAAGGAAGATCCAGTTGAGGGTGGCAGCTATTGAGTAGCGGACAGCCGACAGCGTACAGCTTACAGCCGGACAGAAAACAAAAAAGCCGGCGTTAACCGGCTTTGCTGTCCGCTGTAAGCTGTACGCTAATCCCTACTTCCCCATCCAATGCTCGCGGCTCCAGTAGCCCATCCAGAACAAGGCGTTGCAGAAGGCGAAGAACGAGGTCCATAGAATCAGGCCGAGCAGGCCCTGCGCGCTCCATACCGGCGGTCCCTTGATGGAAACGGCCCAAGCCACGCTGGCGGCGGCGCCGAGCACGTAAAGGATCAGCACGACGAAAACTTGGTTGCGGGACATGAGGACTCCGGGATTCCGATTCAGGGCAAATTTAATCCCCCGGGACGGTAGAGACAAGAGTCTGGAACCGCCCGTTCAACCCGTAGTGACCCCCATTCCAGGGCAAGACGACCCGGCCGTCCCTATTTTGGAGAAAAGGCGCGGTCGGAGAACGCTCATAAGAGGGATGGGGCCGCCGTAGCGCGCTCGCGGGTCCGATCTGCAGGTAGAAAACGCGGTTCGTATTGATCGGGGAGGCCGCCACCGTGGCCCCGCCGAGCAAGTAGAACCGCCCGTTCCATACCGCCGAGGCGACCCCGTGCAGGCCCAGCGGCGGCGGGGTCAGCAGGGACCATTGCCCCGCGGCCGTGTCGTAGATCTCCACCGAATGGGTCAGGCGCCACGAGGGCGAGCCCGGCGCTTCCCCGCCCGCCACCACGATCTTGCCGCCGATCGCCTCCGCGGCGTGCCCGCTGCGCACGCTGTCCATGGAGGGGCCTGGGCTCACCTGGTTCGTCGCGGGGTCGTAGATCTCCACGGTGCGGAAGGCCGCGCTCCCGCTCCGGCCGCCCAGCACCCAGATCTTTCCGTTCATCGCCACCGCGTTCACGTGCCCGCGCGAGGTCTGGAGCGAGGCGCGCGTTTCCCAGCGGCGCGTCGGCGGGTGATAGCGCTGGATCGGCAGCGGCCCGCCTCCCAGCACGTAGATGTAGTCGCCCACGGTCACCGCCGTGCCGTCGTTGCGCGTTTGCCCGCTGGAATCCGGCCGCGCGGACCAGGAGTTCGCCGAGGGATCGTACACATAAATGCTGTCGTACTTCAGCACGTACAACTTGCCCCCGTGGGCCGCCATCATGTGATGGTCCATGCCGCGCGGCGCGGGCGCCCGGGTCGTCCAGGTGTTGGTGACGGGGTTGTAGACCTCCAGGCTCTGCAGTTGCAGCCCGGCGCTGTTGAACCCGGCCACGACGTAGAACTTGTCATCGATCACCACCGCGCGCGTTTCGGAACGGGCGGTGTTCATGGGCGCCGCTTCCTGCCAGGAAGGCGACTGGCCCCAGGAGAGTCCGGCAAGGAGGGGCAGCGTGCGGAAGAGAGAAGAGCGTCTCATGGATAGCCTCCGGTTTCGGGCCGAAACCAAATTACTACCCGGCCCGGATCAAAACCCGCGCCTCGTTTTCTTCGGTTTTGCGGGCCTATTCAGCCGGTTTTAACATCCGGCAGCGCGCGCACTTGATCTGCCGGTCGAAATCCCGGATCCACTGATGCCCGTCCGCGCATTTATCCGCGGCCTTCGACGTGAACAACGCGTCCAGGTTTTTCTTCGCCTGGGTTTTGTTTCCCGACACCGCGCCGAACAATTTGTCGCGCTCGTCGAAATTATTGCCGCCACGGTAGCCCATGAGAGAAAAATATGAAATATGCGCCGAAGGCATGAGGCCGGGACGGACGAATCAATATGAAAGATGAAAAAATGCAGGCGCCTGGGTTTCAGGTTCCGCAGAGTCGAAGGCGCCTCTTCCGGGTCCGCGTTCCTGTTACTTTGCGGGTATGACCACCGTTGCCTCCTCCGTTCCCTCCTCCGTTCTCGCCGCCGCCGAAGCCTACGCCCGGGAAAAACTCCGGGGCCGCGAGTGCGGCCATGATTTCTTCCACGCCGACCGCGTGCGCCGCACCGCCCTGCGCCTGCGGGACGCCGAAGGCGGCGACGCGGGGATCGTGGAGCTCGCGGCCCTGCTGCACGACGTCGCCGACCCGAAGCTCGTTCCCGACGTAGCGGCCGCGCAGCAGGACCTCAAGGACTTCCTGCGCGGCACCGGTATTTCTTCCGCCGACTTGCTGCACGTGCTCTCGATCCTCGAGGGCATGTCCTTCAGCAAGGAGCTGGCGGGGATCCAGGCCGAGAAGACGATCGAGTTCCAGGTCGTGCAGGACGCTGACCGCCTCGACGCCCTCGGCGCGATCGGCATCGCCCGCTGCTTCGCCTACGGCGGCAGCCGCAACCAGTTGCTGTATGACCCCGCCATCCCCCCGCGCACGCAAATGGACAACAAGGCCTACCGCGAGGAGAAGTCGAGCTCGCTCAATCACTTTCCCGAGAAGCTGTTTTTGCTCAGGGACCGCATGAACACGGCCACGGCGAAACGCTGGGCCGAAAAGCGGCATGCGTTTTTGGTGGAGTATCGGGACACGTTCCTGCGCGAGTGGGACGGGGAGGATTTTGAAGGCTCCGTCATCCCCGCGTAGGCGGGGATCCAAGCAACAGAGAGGTGAATGATGGCCGATATTGATTTTGCCGGCTTAAATAATGCTGAAGTTTTAGGGTTATACGCCAGGGTTATGGAGGAGCTTCAAGTCCGAGGACTCACCCATAGCACTAATAATCCAGTTGCAAATTTGGCGGAAAAATTAGTAGTTGGCGCCCTGTCATTGAAGGCCAAGCCTGAATCCACAAAGGGGCATGATGCAGTTTGTGTAAATGGGTTTAGATATGAAATTAAAGGTCGGCGTCCCACCGAAAAGAATAAGTCGCGACAGTTAAGCTTCCTGAGAGAGCTGGATAAAGGTCATTTCGACTTCTTAGTCGGAGTGCTCTTTGGGAAAAATTTGGAAGTGCTAAAAGCGTGTATTGTCCCTCACGCTACGGTATTGGCTAAGGCGAAATACAATGATTACGCTAAAGCATGGATTTTTCATCTTAAAGATGATGTTTGGGGGATTGCCGGGGTTCGCGACATAACGGATGAAATAAAAAAGGTTCAAGGTTAAATCGAAGCTTTATTGCCTGGATTCCCGCCTGCGCGGGAATGACAGAAGAGGACGCCCGGAAAGGCTCAGGGCTTAGAACCGGAACAGCATCGAAGCGCTGATTTCGACGCCTCCCAGGGCGACCGCGTCCGCGAATTTCCGGACGGCGTCGTCCGTGCTGCCTTCCTTGTAATCGGCGCCGCCGCCGGCGACGACCACGTGGTAGCCTGCGTTTACGTACCAGCTGATGAGGCGCGTCCGAAACCGGAAGCCGGCGCGCGGCGCGAGGGCGAGGCCCGGCTGGATGTCGTATTTCGCTTCTTCATCGTTCACGGTGACGGTGACGGGCGTGCCGCTCGCGCCCGACAGCGCCGCCCCGAAGTAGGGCGTCGCCCCGGCGTCGGGATGCAGATAATACCGGTATCCCAGGGCGTACTTGGCTCCGGCCAGCGAGAAGCCGATACCCCCGCTCACCGCGTGGGCCGGTTGCAGGTAGTAGGCGTATTCGAGGCCGTTGCCGGAGGGACCGCCCCATCCGAGGTTGAACCCGAGCTCCGATTTTTTTTGGGGTGCCTGGGCCTGGGCGATCGTGACGGTCAGGGCGAGAAGGGCGGCAAGGGTGGCAAGGGAATGGCGCATTTGTATTTCCTGTTAAAGTCGTGATGGAAATAGAAAATCCACGGGAAATGCGGAAGGTCCGCGCGGATTCCCGGGAAGCGCCGGCGACCCGGCGGAACCTGCGACCCAGGCGCCTGAATCTTTTAAAATCCTTCGAAAATCGAGGTTTTTGGGCTCTCCCAACCCCCAACGCCCAGGCCCCAACTCTTATCTTTTCCATCCATGTCCGCCCCCACCCCGATGATGAAGCAGTACCTGGATATCAAGGCCCGGTACCCCGGGACGATGCTGCTGTACCGGATGGGCGATTTCTACGAGACCTTCCACGAGGACGCGATTTCGGCTTCGAAAATTCTGGGGCTGACGTTGACGGCGCGCAATCACGGAGGCAAGGACCCCACGCCGCTGGCGGGGTTTCCGTACCATGCGCTGGAACGCTACATGCCCAAGTTGATCGCGGCGGGGCTGAAGGTGGCGGTGTGCGAGCAAACCGAGGACCCGGCGCTGGCCAAGGGCCTGGTGATGCGCGACGTGACCGAGGTGGTGACGCGCGGCACGGCGATGTCGGAGAATTATCTCGAGGCCAAGTCGAACAATTACCTGGCCTCGGTGTGGCCCGACGGCGACAAGTACGGCCTGTCGTACCTGGACCTGAGCACGGGGCATTTCGCGGTGGCCGAGGGCGGCCTCGACGAGATCACGGGCGAGATCTACCGGCTGAACGCGCAGGAGCTTTTGTATCCCGAGGCGCTGGAGCTGCCGCCGGAGCTGGGCGAGTTCAAGGCGCGCGAGCGCATCCCGGTGACGACGCTTCCCAAGGGGTATTTCCATCTCGAGGAGGGGATCGCGGCCCTGCAGCGGCAGTTCAAGGTGGCTTCGCTGGAGGCCTTCGACTGCCTGCACCTGCCGCGCGCCCTGCGCGCAGCCGCCGCGGCGCTGGCCTACGTGAAGGACAGCAAGAAATCGGAGCTGTCGCACCTGGTGGGCCTGACCACGGAGCGCTTCGATGGGCATATGACCCTCGACGCGGCCACGGTCCGCAACCTGGAGTTGATCAAGCCGATCCACGGCGAGGACGAGACCGGCACGCTGTTCCACCGCATCGACCGCACGGTGACGTCGATGGGCGCGCGCCTGCTCAAGCATTGGCTGACCCACCCGCTGCTCGACAAGGCGGCCATCGAGGCGCGCCTCGACGCGGTGGAGGAGCTGACGGCGCGTCCCGAGGTGTTGCGCGCGCTGCGGTCGCATCTGCAGGGCATCAGCGACATCGAGCGCATCGTGGCCAAGTGCGGCGCTGGCCGCGTGCACGCGCGCGACCTGCTGGGGCTGGGGAACTCCCTGGCCGAGGCGGGCAAGGCGGGAGATCTGGCGGCCTCGCTCGCGGCCCCGCTGTTCGCGGAGTGCCGGGCGCCGCTGGAGGGCCTGACGGAGCGGGGCAGGGCCCTCGCCGATCCCTTTACCGAGCGCCCGCCGCTGACCGTGCGCGAGGGCGGCATGATCCGCCCCGGCGCCTTCGCCGAGCTCGACGCGCTGAACGCGGGCATCCGCGACGGGCGCGAGTGGCTCAACGGACTGCAGCAGCGCGAAAAGGACGAGACCGGCATCCCCAGCCTCAAGGTGGGCTACAACAAGGTCTTCGGCTACTACATCGAGGTCACCAAGACCCACGAGGACAAGGTGCCCGCGCATTACCTGCGCAAGCAAAGCCTGGTGGGCGCCGAGCGCTACATCACCCCCGAGATGAAAGAGTGGGAAAGCCGCATCCTCAACGCCGAGAGCGGCATCAACGCGCTGGAGTACAAGCTGTTCTGCGGCATCCGCGACGAGGTCACGCGCTCGGCGCCCCGACTTCTGGCCGCCGCAAAGGCGCTGGCGACCTTGGACGCGTTGCAGGGCCTGGCTTGCGCGGCCGTGGACTTGCGCTTCGCGCGTCCCGAGATCGCCGAGGACACGGGCCTGCGCATCCTCGGGGGCCGCCATCCCGTGGTCGAGGCGCTCACGGGCGACGGCGGGTTCATCGCCAACGACGTCGAGATGGACGCGCGCGACCGCCAGGTGATCCTGGTCACCGGGCCGAACATGGCCGGCAAATCCACCTACCTGCGCCAGACCGGCCTGATCGTGCTGCTCGCGCAGGTCGGCTCCTTCGTGCCCGCGGACTACGCGCGCATCGGGCTGGTCGACCGCATCTTCACCCGCGTGGGCGCCTCGGACCGCCTGGCCAAGGGCCAGAGCACGTTCATGGTCGAAATGATCGAGACCGCGGGCATCCTGCGCCACGCCACCCCGCGCAGCCTCGTGCTGCTGGACGAGATCGGGCGGGGCACGAGCACCTACGACGGCCTCTCCCTGGCCTGGGCCATCACCGAGGCGCTGCACGAGAGCCCCGCCATCGCCGCGCGCACGCTGTTCGCCACCCACTACCACGAGCTGACGCGCCTCGCCGACAAGCTCCCCCGCCTGCGTAACGCGCAAGTTACGGTGCGCGAGTCCGGCGGCGAGGTGATCTTTTTGCGCAAGGTGATCGACGGCGCCTGCGACTCCAGCTACGGGATCCAGGTCGCGAAGATGGCGGGCGTCCCCGACCCCGTGATCTACCGCGCGTGGGAAATCCTGGGCGAACTGGAAAAAACGGGCACGGTGGGCATCGGCGTCCATCCGAACCCGAACCGGCCCGCGGCCGACGGGGTCGCGGGCAGGGGACGGAGGGTCGCGCCGCAGGTGGACTTGTTCTCTTCTCCCGCCGTCGTCACCCCCGCGGAGGCGGGGGCCGAAAAAATCCTGGTGGAAAACCCCGCGCACCGCGAGGTCTTCGACGCCGTCCTGGGCCTGGACGTCAACGGCATGACGCCGATGGAGGCGCTGGTGAGGCTGGCGGAGATACAGCGGAAGGCGGGTAAATGATGAATGATGAATCCGGAATGATGAACGGCGCAACGGGTGATGTCCCCGGTTCTATTCATCATTCATCATTCATCATTCATCATCGCGACGGGTCGATTTAAATGTTCCGATCCCTCAAAACCTACCGCATCCTCGCGATCTCGGTCCTCGCCCTTTCCGTCCTGGTCATCCTCTGGGGCGCCTTCGTGCGCGCGACGGGTTCGGGAGCGGGCTGCGGGAGCCACTGGCCGCTGTGCAACGGCGTCATGGTCCCGCGCGCGCCCACGGTGCAGACCGTCATCGAGTTCACCCACCGCCTCACCAGCGGGCTGTTGCTCGTCCTCATGGCCGGACTGGTCGCCACCGCCTTCCGGGCCTTTCCCAAGGGCCACCCGGCCCGCGCCGCCGCCGTGGTCTCGGCGGTTTTTCTCGTCATCGAGGCGCTGGTCGGCGCCGGGCTCGTCCTGCTGGAACTGGTCGCCGACAACCCCTCGCTCGCCCGCGGTTACTGGATGGGGGGGCATCTCGCCAACACCTTCATCCTGCTCGGCTGCATGGCGCTGGGCGTCTGGTTCGGCTGGGAGCATCGCGCTCCCCGGTTGACCGGGCCCTGGGTCTGGAAGTTCGCGGCGGCGCTTTTCCTGTTGCTGATCGTCGGCATGGCCGGGGCCGTCGCCGCGCTGGGCAACACCCTTTTCCCGGCGGAGACCCTGGCGGAAGGGTTCCGCATGGACGCGGCGCAGGAGTCGCACCTTCTCGTCCGCCTGCGGGTGTTGCATCCCCTTTTGGCCGCGGTCGCCGCGGGATGGCTGCTCTACCTCGCGAACGTGCTGACCTCGGATCGGCGCAAGAAGGTGCGGGTCCTCGCCTTTCTGCTCGCGATGCTCGTCGTGGAGCAGGTGCTGGCCGGATTCCTCAGCCTGGTGTTCCTGGCGCCGATCTGGCTGCAGCTTATCCACCTCTTCCTCGCGGACGCGGTGGTGGTCACGACCGTTCTGCTGGCTGCGGCTACCTTGACCCCCGCGGCGGAGCCTTCGGTCTCCGGGAAGGAGGCCGCATGAAAGTCCTTCTCTTCGGCGCGACCGGCATGGTGGGGCAGGGCGTCTTGCGCGAATGCCTCAAGGACCCGCGCGTGGAAAAGGTCCTGACCGTGGGGCGCATGGCCTCCTTCGGCATGGGAGGGCAAGCGCGCCCCAAGCTGCGAGAGATCGAATGGAAGGACTTGTTCGATCTCTCGGGCCTGGAGGCTGCGCTCACGGGCTATGACGCCTGTTTCTTTTGCCTCGGGGTGTCCTCCAATGGGTTGACGCCGCACGAATACAATCGCCTGACCTATGTCCTGACGGTGGAGATCGCGACGCTCCTGGCCCGCCTGAATCCCGGCATGACGTTCACCTATGTCTCGGGTGCCGGCACCGATAGCACTGAAAAGGGCCTGTCTATGTGGGCGGCGGTGAAGGGGAAGACCGAGAACGCCCTGCTCGCCCTGCCGTTCAAGGCGGCCTACATGTTCCGGCCCGGCGTGATCCGGCCGCTGGGCGGGATAAAATCGAAGACGCGCAGCTACCGGATGTTCTACAACGCCGTAGGCTGGCTGCTGCCGGCCCTCCAGCGCATGGCGCCGGATTCGATGACGACGACGGAGCAGATGGGCAAGGCCATGATCGCCGTGGCGGCGCACGGCGCGCCGAAGAAAATCCTGGAGAACAAGGACATCAACGCGTTATAGCTCCGCGATCAACCTCCGCGCTGCTTGATCTCCGCGACGATCGTTTTGTTCATGTCCTTGAAGCACAGGGACAGCGTTTCCACCATGGCATTGACGATCACTTGCGGAAGGTTCTGTTTCGTCTCCCGCGCCGGGATGGAGGCGTACTCCACGTGCGCATAATGAACGGAATCCGTCTTCCCGTTCCGCTCGATGAAAATATCGGCGTCCAGTGAAGACTCGATCCCGCGGGAGCCCTGGCCCATGCTGATCTGATAGGCGACCAGGACGAAAAGAATGTGTCCGGATTTATAATAGGTCGTGCCCGACTTCAGGCTGTTGACGCGCACGGAAACCTTGATATTCCCGCCGGTATCTCCCACGTTCAATCCGCTTCGTTTGAGGTCCGCCGTCAGGCTCGTCTTTCCGAACTTAAGGGGGGAGGCGTCGGCGCCCGTTTCCCCGAGATCCACCCGGAAGTCGTGTTTCCAGTAATTGAAAACCAACAACGGCACCACCAGGCTTTTTTGCCGCGTGACCTCGTTTTCCTCGGGCAGTTCGGCGACGCTATGGTAAGCTTTTACCGTCACGCTCCCTGAAAGCCCGGGTTTGCCGTCGTGCAGATAGCCCAGGGTGGACCGCTTGTCGCGGAAGGAATCTTTTAATGCGTTGGTTCCGGCGCAGCCGATTAACAGGATGGCCAGCGCCAGCAAGGGAAGTTTATTCGGTTTCATAATGCGCGAGCTTCCCCCTTATGCGGATCATTTCCTCGATATCCTCATTCTCGGAGCAGGAAACCAGGGATTGCAGTTTTTCGAAGCGCTCGCGCTTCGTCAGCTTTTGTTCGACGAGAATATCGTAGGCCAGGATTTCCCGGTAGCAGGAATCGGCGACTCCCGAGGCGCTGGAGGCAGCTTCGGATAAATGCCTCAGATTCAGGTGGCATATGGAAGACAGCAGGGAATCGCGTTCGGCGCGCTTCAAATATTTCTTGCAGTCCGAGGTGCTCCGGGGCTGGAAGCTGCCTTCCGGGACAATGTAATAGGAGGCGACGAAGGCCTCGCTTCCATCCGTGACGGGCCGCTTCAAGGCGGCGCCGCAGCCGGCGAGAACCAGGGCCGCGGCGCAGGCGAGGTAGGTGGGGGTTCCCATTTGGGGAGATATAATAGTTCGGAAACCCCGGAACGAAAAGAGCGTTAGGGCGCTCGGCGGAAGCTTCCGTTCCGCAGAAACCGGATCGCGCTCCGGATCGCCTCGTTATCCTTCATGATCAGGGCGTGGCTCGCGGCGACCTTTCGGTAATCCTTCATCCCCGGGAGCTTCATCCGCTTTAGCGACACCTTGCCGTCGTCGTCGCCGGGAATCAGCCAGGACGAAAGGGGGTCGATGGACCGCGTCGCCGCCAGCACCCCGAACTCGAAAGAAGGAGGCGGCAGGCGGAGCGGGACCGAATTCGAGTCCGTGCCCAGTTGCCTGCCCGCGGGTCCGTTGAAGCTTTTGAACCACCAGCTCCCGCCGAGTTTATCCACCACCTCGCTGCCCTGGTTCGGCGGGCTCAGCATCACCACCCGGCCGATCTTGAACTCCGGATGCAGTTCGGCCAGGCGCCTCACGAGGATGCCGCCCAGGGAGTGCGTGACGAAATTCTTCGCGAGAGTGTCTTCGGGAAAACAACGCCGGATCTCCGGCAGCACGAAGCGCTCCACCAAGGTGTCGATAGGGTGTTTGCGCGAGGGATAGTCGACGTTGCAGACGCGGAATCCGGCGGGCTTCAACTCGTCTTCCATCTCCTCCATCGAGGAGGATGTCCTTGCCAGGCCGTGCAGCAGTACGACGGGTTCATGCGCGAGGGCAAGGGCGGCAAGGAGGAAGACGAGGCGCACCGGTCAAGGATACTTAGTGGCCCGTCCTTTTCCACTCCGCAGGATTTCCCGCAGATTTTCCAGCCCCCCGCGAAGCCTCCCGCGCGCGCGCCGGCGCTCGATCGTGAAGGCCGCCTCTTCAAGGGCCTCCAGCACGACGCGCCCGCGCCCCTCGAAAATGTCCGTTTCGCCCGCGCGCAGGAGATAATCCTCCCGGTCTCCCTCGCGCGTGATCCACAGGCGACCGCGCACGCACGCGATGCGCGCGTCGCTTCCCCGTGAAAGGTCGAGGCGGTCCAGGCCTCCCTGGCCGAGTTGTCCGGCAAATTGTGGCCGTCCGGTCCAATCGAGCTGCATGAACCCAACGTATATCAGGGGCGGATCGCCGGGACCGTACAGGTGTTGCCGTTGTGGGCAGTACAGTTAGTATTTAAGTTAACTGTACTGCATACAGTTAACATGAACTGATACTGTATCGATCCGGCGGGTGAATGGATATTGTCTCCGTTCATTCTTCGCGGAAAGGAGCGATCATGGCGACGTCGACTTCGGGATACTTGTATGAAACCGTGGCGGAGCGCATTCGTTTGGCCGTGGAGAACGGCGCCTTGCGGGCGGGAGACCGGGCGCCTTCCCTCAGGACCCTGGCCCTCGATCTGGGCGTGAGCGTGGCGACCGGCGTGCAGGCCTACCGCGTGCTCGAGGACGAGGGCTACCTGGAGGCGCGCCCCCAGTCCGGCCACTATATCCGCTTCCGTCCCGCGCCCGCGGCGGTTCCGGTTCCCGAACCCCTGGCGCCCGCGACCGAAGTCGAAGTCGACGCCCTGGTCGCGCGCGTGTTCGGCGCGGTGCGGCGTCCGGACCTGCTCGGCCTCGGGGCGGCCTGCGCGCCCGGCTCGCTCCTGCCGCACCATGCCCTGCACCGTCATCTGGTGGCGGCGTCACGCCATTATGGACCTGCGGCCCTCGCCTATGAAATGCCTCCCGGTCATGAGCCGCTTCGCCGCCAGATCGTGCGCCGTTCGCCCGGCTGGGGCGGGCGCCTTTCCGCGCGCGACATCGCCATCACCTGCGGCGCGATGGAGGCGATCCATCTGTCGCTGCTGGCGGTGGCGGGCCCCGGCGACGTGATCGCCGTGGAATCCCCGACGTACTTCGGCATCCTGCAGGCCATCGAGAAGCTGGGCATGCGCGCGCTCGAGATCCCCGTGCATCCGGATAAGGGGATCAGCCTGCCCGCGCTCGAAAGCGCGCTCAAGGCCGGCAAGGTCAAGGCCGTGGTTGCCTCCCCGAACTTCCAGAATCCCACGGGCGCCGCGATGGATGATGCCGACAAGGAGAGATTGGTGGAGGTCCTCGCGCGGGCGGGCGTTCCCTTGATCGAGGACGACGTTTACGGGGAACTGGCGTTCGACGGGCGTCGCCCGCGCGCGGCGAAAAGCTTCGACCGCCTGGGCGAGGTGATCCTGTGTTCCTCGTTTTCGAAAACGCTCGCGCCGGGCTACCGCATGGGATGGGTGGCCGGCGGGAATTATCAGGAAAGGATCGCGCGCCTGCAGGGTATGAACACGGTGGCCGCCCCGACGCTCTCGCAGATGGCTCTCGCCGGCTACCTGGAGAGCACGGGATATGAGCGGCATCTGCGCACGTTGCGGCAAACCTTCGGGTCGCAGGCGCGCCGGTACGCGCAGGAAATCCAGGCGGCCTTCCCGCCCGGCACGCGCGTGAGCCGCCCGCGCGGAGGACATGTGCTGTGGCTTCAGTTGCCCGGCCGGCGCAGCGCCCTGCAGCTGTTCGATCAGGCCCTGAAGAAAAAGATCAGCATCGCGCCGGGTCCGATCTTTTCGGCGACCGGCCGCTACCGCGACTGCGTGCGGCTCAACTGCGCGCTGCCCTGGTCCGATGCGGTCGCCGACGGGCTGCGCACGCTGGGGAAACTCGCCGCGCCGTTATCAATGGATAAATCTTCCATCCCGTAAAAACGCCAGCACCTGCCGCACGGTCTCGTCTTTCATGAGCACCAAGGTATGCGAGGATTCCACCTCGGTGAAGTCCTTCATGCGCGGTAGTTTCGTGCTTTCCACGGACACCTTGCCGTCGTCCGGGCCCGGAATCCAGCCGGAGAATATAGGGTCCAGGGATTCGTTGGCGGCGATGACGCCGAATTCGAACGCGGGTGGGCCCAAGCGATTCAGTTGGTTCGGCACGGAGTTAGAGTCGGTTCCGAGCTCGCGGCCCGCGGGCCCGTTCACCAGCCCGAAGGCCTTCGAGTCTCCCAGGTGATCGACGACCTCGCTGCCGTGGTTCGGGGGGGCGATCATCACGACGCGGCCGACCGGGAGGGAGCCGGGCAGCGTTGCGAGCTTGCGCAGCAAAATGCCGCCCATCGAATGCGTCACGAAATTCAAGGGACGGCTTTCCCCCGGAAAGCACTTCGCGACCCGGGGACGGATAAAGCGGACAACCAAGGAGTCGATCGGGTAGTCGCGCGAGGGGTAGTTGATCCGGCAGGTTCTGTAACCGGCCTCCTTCAACCCCGTCGCCAGCTTTTTCAGGCTCAATGCGTTCAGGGTCAGCCCATGGAGAAGCACCACCGGATCTCCCGCCGCCTGTTTGGGCACGGGATGATTCCGGGCGCAACCGCCCAGGAAGCAGGCGGTGATGACGGCCAGAAAGGCGAGGCGCATGCTGAAATCCTTGCGATCCTATGCGGCCAATCCTCTTAATCCATCGGCGGCACGGCGGGCGGGCCCGATTCGGGGTGCTTCGCGGGAAAGGCCAGCGAAAGCAGGATCGAGGCCGTGATGGTGCCCGCGATGATGCCCAGCGACCAGCCGATGGGGAAGTGGCCCTTGAAGATCCACGAGAGCACGGTCATCTTCAGGCCCACGAAGGTCAGCACGATGGCCAGGCCGTACTTGAGCAGGTGGAACTTGTCCACCGCGCCCGCGAGCAGGAAGTACAGCGAACGCAGGCCCAGGATGGCGAAGATGTTGGAGGTGAAGACGATCAGGGGCTCCTTCGTCAGCGCGAAGATGGCCGGCACCGAGTCGATGGCGAACACCACGTCGGTGGCCTCCAGCACCAGCAGCACGATGAACAGGGGCGTGGCATGCAGCACGCCGCCCTTGCGGGAAAAGAACTTCTGGCCTTCCATGTCGTGCGACACGGGCATGATTTTCTTGAACCACTTGATGAGCGGGTTCTTCTCGGGCTCGAGCTTCTGGTCGCCGTGAAACATCATGCGGATGCCCGTGTAGACCAGGAAGATCCCGAGCAGCACGACCACGAGCTTGTACTGCATCAGGGCCGACCCGATGGCGATGAAAATGCCGCGGAAGATGAGGGCGCCCAGGATCCCGAAGAACAGCACGCGGTGCTGGTACTTGGGAGGCACGTGGAAGTAGCTGAACACCAGCACGAACACGAAGATGTTGTCGATGGAAAGGGATTGCTCCACCAGGTAACCCGCCAGGAACTCCAGCGCCACCTGCAGCGCGGCGGCGTCGGGATTGAAGCCGGGCAGGGCCATCAGCACGTCGTTGTGGGGGAGGGTCCACTTCGCGTAGAAGTAAAGCCCCACGTTGAAGATCATCGCCAGCGTGACCCAGACGCAGGTCCAGATCGTGGCCTCCTTGAAGGAGACGGCGTGGGCCTTCTTGTGGAAGACGCCGAGGTCGAGCGAGAGCAGGCAGAGCACCAGGCCCGTGAAGGCGAGGTAGAACCACCAATATTCGGCGAACGGAAAGAGCAGGGGCATGGTAGATGACACTTTGAGATCCTTTCTTCGCCGGGCTGCGGACTGCGCGATTGCGGCGTTGCGCCTTGCCTCGCTTGTCCGGAGCTCCGGCGTTCTTTGTTATGGGCGGGATCGCAAAAGGGCATGGAGTTCCTTTTGCGCCGCACCGGGCCGCAAAAGGTCTGAGTCGTCGGGCCGCCTTCGAGAACGCGGCCCTTCCCGATGAACCGGATGCCTCGAAAGCGAGACATCGTACTGACGGCGCACCGGACCCGCCGTCCACTTGTCGTGGATGCGACGGGCAACCTACTCCCCTAATACGAGGTAAAGCTTAGCAGGAGCAAAAATCCATGTCAACAGGGATATAACCGTACTATTCCCGGTTTCAGGGATATTTCGGCTGTTGTCTGGATTTCATATCCATGATACATTATGATACAGTGTGGGGAATGCCTATGCCTACGGAAGAAATCAAACGGACGATTCTAGAGGAGATACGGCCTCATTTCGGCAGCTTCCGGGATGAAGACGCAATGCTGGATTTCCTTTATACCCTGACGCAATTGAAGCCGGAACTCTTTCGGTTCAAAAGCGGCGGACCGCCCTACCCAACCGCCCGGACCTTCGTTCTACCTGAATTCAAGAAATACAACGACGCTAAAGAAACTGATCAGGCATAATACCGTTCAATCATCCTCGCGGGAGACGCGGACCCGGGGTTGCCCCTGTTCGTTCACGTTGACCGCGAACTCGATCGGGCGGCAGCAAACCTGGCAGTCTTCGATATAGGATTGCTCGGCCACCGAGCAATCGATTTCCACGCGAAGGGTTTCTCCGCAATAGGGACAGCGGATACTGGCCGCGCGCAACCCCTTCATGATTTTCCCCGCTCCTTTAGCGCGAAACGGTGGCGTACTGCTGCTTGGGACTGTTCGGCTTGTCGGGCAAGGTTGGCGCGAGCAAACCGTTTTCGATCAGGGGATTCAGGATGTCCTTGCGGAAATAATCCCGGTTGACGATCCCGACGTGGGCCTGCACCTCGCTGCGGTAGCGCGGGGTTTTGCAGAATTCCAGGATTTTTTCGATGCGCTCGGCCTGGAGAACGGCCTGGTTCTTGAGCCCCGGCACGGAGGGGCGAGAGTCTACCTTCGCGCGCGCTGGCGCGAAACCGTTCGCCGCTACAGGCGCAGGCCCGTTGGCGGGAACGCCCGATGCGCGCGCGACCGGGGCCTGCGGCGTCGCGGATGCCTGGGAAGGCCACGTCGGCGATGCCGGAGTCCGCGCGGGAGGTTCGGGACGCACGGGGATCCGGGGCTCCGGAGGGGCGGGGTGCGTGGCCGCCGGAGGGGCGGGGAGATCGGGAACGGGAGCCGGTGACCGGCGCAACGGGCGTCCCAGGATATCGAGCGGTTCGATGGGCTCCGGGATCCGCATGTTCTCCACATCGGTCAGCAAAGGACCCTGGATCAGGCTGTCGAGCGCCCCTCGGGTCGCCCCGACTTCCGCCTGGGCCGCCTTCGAATGGGTCCAGGGAGCCTGGGTCGCCAGCATCTCGGAGATGTCCCAGGCGTGATTCACCGGAGGCTGGGAGACGATGCTTTTCGGGAAAGGGGCGAGAATGCGGTACACGCTGCCCTCGACCACCATGGGGGGGATGCCGAAGTAAGCCTTCCCCCATTGGGAAACCCGCGAGGTCTTCGCCGCTGGACGGGCCCAGCCGATTTGCCGAAAGACTTCGGAGATCACCGGATTCGGCAGGTATTTCTCACCGGGCTTCTTACCGGGAACCATCCCGTTCTCCAGGAAAACCCGCTCGGCCTCGATGCGGAAACGTGCGCGGTACTCTTTGCCATAATCCCTAAACATCAGGGAATTCGAGAAAATTTCGCTGAAAATTGCATCACGGAGGCTGATCCGTTCACCCTTCGGAGTCGTTTCGATCTGATCGGGGAGATGCTTGGCCGCAAAGGCCATCAAGCAATCCTGGCTTTCCAAAAGGTTGCAGCGCAATTCCTGCACTTCCCCGCGCCGCCATTTTCCCGGGTGGAAAGCGGCCTGGGTGCCATGGTGGGGGGCATGCAGCCGGATGGCCTCGTTCGTGCCCAGCAGCAGCACGGCCGCTAGCGTAAAACCTGGTTTCCCGTCGGGATCCCGGCGGATGAGTCCCGCCTCCAGCAACAATTTCTCATCGCTCATTCCGAGCCAGGGATGCGCGGCGTTCTGCGACCCTGCCTGTTCGCGCAAGCGTTGAATCAAACGGTGCTGAAGATGGTCCCAGGTGACGTCCGAAAGGATCTGGCTTTCGGGAGATGCGGGCGGCTTCATGGGAATCAAGGTAATTCAAGGTCCCCGGTTTCCATGCAAGCTAAAACGGCTTACGGCATGCAAGTCGTAAAAAGCGTTTGAATACACGGATGAGGCTTGAAAAGCGGGCTAAAATCGCCCCCAAAGCGGTCAGGCTTTTTGGAGAAGCGCGCCCAGATCGGTCTTGAACCCCTTCGGCACCACCGCGGCCGAGGCCCAGCGGGCCGGTTGCAAATACTCCCGGGCGCATCGAAGGATATCGCCCTGGGTCACCGCGTCGATTTTCTGAAGCACCCGCTTCAGGTTTTCTTCCCGGGGATCGCCCAGCAACCGGCGCGCGAGCGCCGACATCCGGGAACCGGTCGACTCGAGGCCGAGGAGGATGCCCCCCTTGACGTTGTCCTTGGCTTCCTGCAATTCCTTTTTCGTCAGTCCCTTCCGGCGCATGCGGGCCAGCTCGCGCCCGATTTCGTGAACGGCCTTGCCCACCTGCTTCGGGTCGGTGGCGAACCCGATGGAGAACAAACCCTCGCGGGAAAGAAACTCGGGGGAGGAAAAAATGCTGTACACCAGCCCGTGCTTTTCCCGCAGATTCTGAAACAGGCGGGAGCTCATGCCGTCCCCGAGGGCGCAGTGCAGGAGCAGCAGGGGAAAGCGGTCTGGGGAACTCCAGGGACAGGCGGGGCCGCCGAGGATGACGGTGGCCTGATTCACGTCCCGGGGGCGGACGATATGACGGGCCTGAAATTCGGCGGTTGTGCGCGCCAACGGCGCGCGCGCGGCGGGGCGTGCGGTGGTGCGGGATGCCTGTAGGGGCGCGTCGCGACGCGCCCTTACGGCACCCCGCAGGCCGAAATATTTCCGCACGCGCGCCGCGAAGGCCGCGTGGTCCACGCGGCCCACCGCGATCACGGCCACGGGCGTGGTCTTCAGGGCTTCGTCGCGGTGGCGACGCAGCGCCGCCGCGGTGAGCCCGCGCACGGTTTTCTCGGTCCCGGCGATGGGACGGCCGACGGCGTGCGGCCCGTAGGCGGCCTCGCCGAAAAGCTCGTAGGAAAGCTCGTCGGGGCTGTCGTTGACGCTGCGGATCTCCTCGATCACCACGTCCTTTTCCTTGCGGATGTCGTCGGCGTCGAACTTGGCGGCGAACACCATGTCGAGCAGCACGTCGAGCGCTCCGTCCACCGCGGTGTCGACCACCTTGCCGTAAAAACAGGTCTGTTCCCGGGTGGTGTAGGCGTTGATCTGGCCGCCGGTGGCCTCGAAGCGGCGCACGATGTCGAGGGGGTCGAGGCGGGGCGTCCCCTTGAAGACCATGTGCTCGAAGAAATGGGCGAGGCCGCCGTTCGCGGGCGTCTCGTCGCGCGACCCGGTGTCGAGATAGACGCCGAGGTTCACCGAGCGCAGGTGGGGCAGGGATTCCGTGGCCACCCACACGCCGTTTTCAAGCAATTCGATTTTCGTTGCGGCCATTGTCGTTCCTGCGATTTGGAAATCGCCATAAAAAAAGCCCCGCAAGATCCTCAGGGGATTTTGCGGGGCCAGAGTTTGTCGGAAGTCGGCGTCCCTCGACGAGCTCGGGGTGCCTTCCGGTTACGCCGGCTGCAGCAGGGCCTTGCGGCTCAGCTTGATCTTGCCCGTGGGGTCGACGCCGATGCACTTGACTTCGATCTCGTCGCCCATGGAGAGCACGTCCTCGACCTTTTCCACGCGCTGGGGAGCCAGCTCGGAGATGTGCACGAGGCCTTCCTTGCCCGGGAGGATTTCCACGAAGGCGCCGAAGGTGGTGATGCCCTTGACCTTGCCCCGGTAGACCTTGCCCACTTCGGCTTCGGCGAACAGCTCGTTGATCATTTTCATCGCCAGCAGCGCGTTGCCGCGATGCGGGGCGGAGACCGTGACCATGCCGTCGTCCTTGACGTCGACGTTGGCGCCGGCCGTCTCCTGGATGCCACGGATGACCTTGCCGCCCGGGCCGATCAATTCCTTGATCTTCTCGGTCGGGATCTGGCGCTGGATGATGGCGGGGGCGAGCTTCGAGAGGTCGCGCGCCGCGGGCAGGGCCGCGTTCATCTTGGCGAGGATGTGCAGGCGGCCTTCCTTGGCCTGGGTCAGGGCGTTCTGCATCATCTCGGAAGTGATGCCGCGCAGCTTGATGTCCATCTGGAACGACGTGATGCCCTTCTCGGTGCCGCAGACCTTGAAGTCCATGTCGCCGAGGTGGTCTTCGGTGCCGTTGATGTCCGAGAGCGTCACGTAGCGCGCGCCGTCGGAGACCATGCCCATCGCGATGCCCGCCACGTGCGACTTGATCTTCACGCCGGCATCCATCAAAGACAGGGATCCGCCGCACACCGAGGCCATCGACGAGGAGCCGTGCGACTCCAGGATGTCGGACACGATGCGGAGCGTGTAGGGGAAGCTCTCGGCGGTCGGCAGCACGGGCGCGAGCGCGCGCTCGGCGAGCATGCCGTGGCCGATTTCGCGACGACCCACCGCGCCGAGGCGCTTGGCCTCGCCGACCGAGAAGCCCGGGAAATTGTAGTGCAGCATGTAGTTCTTGAAGGATTCGCCCTGGAGCGACTCCATGCGCTGCTCGTCCTGGCGGGTGCCGAGGGTGGTCACCACCAGGCCCTGGGTCTCGCCGCGCTGGAACAGCGCGGAACCGTGGGCGCGGGGCAGGACCTGCGTCTGGATGTCGATCGGACGGATGTCCGAGGGGCCGCGGCCGTCGATGCGGCGCTTCTCCGAGAGAACCATCTCGCGCATTTCGCTCCACAGAATATCGTCGAACGAAGCCTTGATGTCGGCGGTGCGATCCGGGAATTCCTCGGCGAGGGCTTCGAGAACCTGGTTTTTGACGACCTTCAAGCCGGCGTAATAGGCCTTCTTCAGATAGTCCTTGTGGAACAGGTCTTTCAGCAGGGGCGAGGCGATGGCAGCGACGCGAACCTGGACGTCCTGCGCGAGGGGCGCGGCGACGAAGTGGTCCTTCTCGACGGCGAACTGCGCGATGAGGGCGTCCTGGCCCTTGACGATCGTCTTGATGGCGTCGTGGCCCGCGAGGATGGCCTTGACCATGAGATCTTCGGGAATTTCGTAGCCATGGCCTTCGACCATGAGCACGGAGGTCGCCGTGCCGGCCATCACCAGTTCGATGTCGGCGGATTCAAGCTGCTCGAAGGTGGGGTTGATGGTGAACTCGCCGGCGAAGGTGCCCGCGATGCGGACGGACGCGACCTGCTCTTCGAACGGGATGTGCGAAAGGCCCAGCGCGGTGGAGGCGCCGATCAGCGCGATGGTCTCGGCATCGTGCTTGTCGTCCTGCGAGATCACGTTGCAGATGATCTGCACTTCGCGGCGATAGCCCTCGGGGAACATCGGACGCAGGGGGCGGTCGATGCTGCGGCAGGCCAGCACCTCGCGATCGCTCAGCTTGGCTTCGCGCTTGAAGTAGCCGCCCGGGATCTTGCCCGCGGAGTAATACTTCTCGCGGTATTCGACGGTCAGCGGGAAGAAGTCGGCGGGCTTGTCCTCGCCGGCGCACACGGTGCACAGCACCATGGTGTCGCCGAGGCGCGCGACGACCGCGCCGCCCGCTTGCTTGGCCATGCGGCCGGACTCGAGGATGATCTCACGCCCGTCGGGCAGCGGGATGGAAACGGTCTTGGTGGCTTCGGTAAGAATCGACATGAAATGTCTCCGAGCCTCGGCGCACCCGTGGCGGGCGCGCGCGGGCGTAAATGAGGAGGGAGGACCGCGCCTTAGCGGCGCAGGTCCAACTGCTTGATCAGGGCGCGATAGCCCTGAATGTCGGTCCGGGTCAGATAGTTCAGCAAGCGACGACGCTGGGCCACCATGGTGGTCAGGCCGCGGCGCGAATGCTTATCCATCTTGTGGACCTTCAGATGACCGGTAATTTCCACGATGCGGTGCGTGAGCAACGCGATTTGAACGCGGGGATTTCCGGTGTCTTTTTCGTTGGCTCCGAAATTTTTGACGATTTCAGCGGCCTTCTCTTGAGTCAATGTCGGCATAAAAAACTCTTTCGTCCTGTCTTCTGTATCTCAATGAGGGGCATAAACTTAGTATGAATCGGCCCTAAAAGCAATGAAGGTCGAAGGGGCCCCGAAAAGGGCGCCCGGGGCGCCCGCGCGGACCTAAAATCCGGACTTTTCCAGGGATTTCCAGCGCTCCACGTCCCGCGCGATCTGGCTTTTGAGCGCCTCGGGGGAATCGAAGCGCATTTCGGGCCGAAGGGGCATTTCCAGCTCGAATTCCATGAATTTTCCGTACAAATCCCCTTCCCAGTCGGGAAGGTGAACCTCGACCGAGGGGGTGGGTTCGGAGAACGTGGGGCGCAGGCCGATGTTGGCCACGGCGGAGAAGCGTTTCCGGTCAAAATGGGCGTAACCGCCATAAACCCCGAAGGCCGGCAGAATTTTACGGGGATCCTCGATCAAGAGGTTCGCGGTCGGAAACCCCAGCAAGCGTCCGCGTTCGCGGCCGCGCACGACGGTGCCATCGAGGGCGTAGGGGCGCCCGAGCATGGAACGGGCCGCGCGCAGGTCGTCGACCCCGCCGCTTTCCAGCCGCGCCCGGATGGCCGAAGAGCTGACGATTTCTCCCGCTTCCTCGGCGGGGGAGATCTCCCGCACCGAATCCTCCCCGCCCAGCGCGCGCAGCAGCGAGGCATCGCCCCGCGCGCCGCGGCCGAAGCGATGGCCCGGTCCCAGGAAGAACGCGCGGCCGCCCAGCGCGTCGCGAAGGATGTCCGCGAAGAAGTCCTCCGCCGCCAGCGCGGCGAGCTTCGCGTCGAACGCGAGCGTGACGAGTTCCACCCCGAGTTCCGCGATGAGCGCGGCCTTTTCGCGCGGGGGCGTCAGCAGGGCCGGCTTTAGGGCCGGAGAAAAGAAATGGCGGGGATGCGGGTCGAAGGTCAGCGCGAGGGGGCGCAGGCCGCGCTCCACGGCGTGGGCGCGCAGGGCCTCGAGGATGCGGCGGTGCCCCACGTGCACGCCGTCGAAGTTGCCCAGGGCGATGGCGGAAGCGGGCGCGGTCATGGGGCGGGGAAAACCTTGCGCGGCTGCAGGTGGCCCAGGGGATTCAGTTCGCCGATGGCGAGCAGTTTTCCGGCGGGGGAAAAGACCGCGCAGGCGGTATCGCGGGCGGTCGCGCCGTGTCCGTCCCGCGCGGGCCGCGCGGAATAGCCGCCGGCCGGAACCGCGTTGCCGTGCAGCAGCGAGGCCACCCAGTCCGCCTTGACCTCCACCGGGGCCAGGTGGTCCACGGCGTTCTCGACGGGGGTCAGGTGGGCCGCGTCCGCGGCGTCGGGGGCGACGGCGTCCTCGACCCGGAAGGGGCCGATGGCCGTGCGGCGGATGTCCGCGGCCACGGCGCCGCAGCCGAGCAATTGCCCGAGGTCGTGGGCGAGGGTACGCACGTAGGTTCCCTTGGAGCAATCGAGCTCCATCACGGCCGAGGCGGCCGGGCCGGGCTCGAAGTGCGTGATCTCGAGGCGGTCCACGTGCACGGGCCGCGCGGTCATTTCGACGGTTTCACCCGCGCGGGCGCGCTCATACGCGCGCTTGCCATCGACCTTGATCGCGGAGTATGCCGGCGGAACCTGCGAGATGTCCCCGCGAAACCGCGGAAGCAGGGCTTCGAGGCTCGCGCGGGTGACGGCCGAGGCATCCTTGCGCTCGAGCACTTCGCCGTCCAGGTCGTAGGTGTCGGTGGCGACGCCGAGCTTCAACGTGAACCGGTAGCTCTTGTGCAGGGCCTCCAAAAACTCCAGCAGCCGCGTCCCGGAGCCGACGCCGAGCACGAGCAGGCCGGAGGCCGCGGGATCCAAAGTCCCCGCATGGCCGATCTTCGATCCCTTTTTCCCGCCGAAGGCCCGCTTCACCGGGTAAAGGGCCTGGAAGGAGGAAACGCCGACGGGCTTGTCGATCAGGAGAATTCCGTTTGAGTCTTCAGCGGACATGGGGAAGGATGCGGTGGTGGTTCGGGGAAGGGTGGTGGGTGAGGACTTAGGGCTTAGGACTTAGGTTTTTTGAGCCGAAGCTCAACGTTCTTCATCCTAACCTAAGTCCTAAGCCCTAAGTCCCAATACCTAATTCTTTTCATCTCCGTCTTCGTCCGCCGGCTTGTCGCCGCGTTCGATGTCGAGCAGCAGCTTGTCGATCCGGAAGCCGTGGTCGAGGTTGCGGTCGAGCTCGAAGATCAGCTTGGGGACGATGCGGGTTTGCAGGATCCCGGAAAGGTGCTTGCGCATGCGGGGGGCGTATTCCGTGAGGGCCGCGATCGTGGCGGTTTTTTCCTCCTCGGTGCCCATGACCGACACGCCGATCTTGGCCTGGCTGAGGTCGGGCGTGGTGTTCACGGTCGAGAGCGTGAAGAACCCCAGGCGCGGGTCGCTGAGCTGGCGGAGGATGAATTCGCTGAGGGTGCGCTGGATGACGGTTCCGACGCGTTCGGTTCTGCGGGTCATGGGAGGGTACTTCGGGGCTAAGCTTCGTAGTTGTTGGTTGTTAGTTGTTGGTTGTTGAACACACCGACGAATGCTTTTGCTGAAACCGGTTGCGACTGGAAGGGTCCCTGGTTGTTGGTTTCGCTCTCGCGTTACCAACAACCAGGTACCAACAACCAACAACCTTTGCGTTTACGCGCTCAGGGCCGCCGACAGCTTGCGGGCGATCTCGACCTTGCGGAAGAACGCGAGCACGTCGCCTTCCTGGATGTTCTTGACGCCCTCGAGGCCGATGCCGCACTCGAAGCCGGCCTTGACCGACTTCGCGTCGTCCTTCTCGCGCTTGAGCGAGACGACCTTGGCTTCGCCCACCTCGATGCCGCCGCGGTAGAGGCGCGCCTTGAGGTCGCGCTCCACGCTGCCGCTCTGGACCTTGCAACCCGCGATGACGCCGACCTTCGGGATGTGGAAGATCTGGAGGATCTCCGCCTCGCCGGCGACTTCCTCGCGGTATTCGGGCTTGAGCAGGCCTTCCATGGCCGACTTGATCTCGTCCACGATCTCGTAGATGATCCGGTAGCTGTTGATCGTGACGCCTTCCTGCTCCGCCAGGTCGCGCACGGCCTCGGAGGGCAGCACGTGGAAGGCGATGATGAGGGCGTCTGAGGCGGCGGCCATCTGGATGTCGGCGTCGCGCACGGCGCCCACGCCCTTGCTGATGACGTTGACCCGGACTTCCTTGGTGGAAAGGCGCTCCAGCGATCCGGCGATGGCTTCCACCGAGCCGTCGGTGTCGGCCTTGATGAGGACCTTGAGCTCGTGGAACTCGCCGGACTTGATGCGGTCCGAGAGCTGGTCGAGCGTGATGTGGCGCTTCTGGCGCAGCTCGCGGTCCTTCGCGGCGATGCGGCGGCGGTTCGCGATCTCGCGGGCCTCGCGCTCGTCCGCGACGACCATGAAGGAGTCGCCCGCCTGGGGCGCGCCCTCGAGGCCGAGCACCTGCACGGGGGTGGAGGGGCCGGCTTCCTTGCGGGGCTTGCCGCGCTCGTCGAGCAGGGAGCGCACGCGCCCGGCGAACACGCCGGTGACGATGGCGTCGCCCACGCGGAGCGTGCCGTTCTGCACGAGCATGGTGGCGACGGCGCCCTTGCCCTTGTCGAGGCGGGATTCGATCACGGCGCCCAGGGCGTTGCGCTCGGGGTTCGCCTTGAGCTCCAGGATCTCGGACTCGAGCGCGAGCGTCTCGAGGAGCTTGTCCATGTTGAGGCCGGAACGGGCCGAGACCTCGACGCAGGGGATCTTGCCGCCCCACTGCTCGACTTCCACGCCGTTCTCCGCCAGCTGCGTGCGGATCTTGTCCGGGTTCGCGGTCGGCAGGTCGATCTTGTTGATGGCCACCACGATCTGCACGTTCGCGTTCTTCGCGAGCTGGATCGCTTCCTTGGTCTGCGGCATCACCATGCTGTCGGCGGCGACCACCAGCAGCACCACGTCGGTGACGTTGGCGCCGCGCGCGCGCATGGCCGAAAAGGCTTCGTGGCCCGGGGTGTCGAGGAAGCAGATCGGGCCGTGGACCGTGTCGACGGCGTAGGCGCCGATATGCTGCGTGATGCCGCCGGATTCGCCGGCGATCACGTTGGTCTTGCGGATGTGGTCGAGGATCGAGGTCTTGCCGTGGTCGACGTGGCCCATCACCGTGATGATCGGCGCGCGCGGCACGAGCTCGCCCCCGGTCTCCTCGTCGCCCTCTTCGGCCGCGGCCTCCTGGGCGTATTCGTCCATGAGCTCGGCGGTGTACCCGAACTCGTCGGCGACGAGGCCGATGATTTCGTGGTCGAGGCGCTGGTTGATGGTCACCATCATGCCCAGCTCCATGCACTTGGCGATGACCTGCGCGGGCAGCACGTTCATGAGGCCGGCGAGCTCGCCGATCGTCACGAACTCGGAGACCTGGAGGATGCGCTTGCTCTCCTCGCCCTCGTCCTCGCCGCCTTCCTTGCGGTCCTTCAGGCGGGCCTTGCCGCCCGGCGTGCGGGACAGGCTGGCCATGACCTTGCTGACGTTGTTGCGCGCGGCGAGCAGCTCCTGCTCGATTTGCTCGCGCGTCTTGCGCTTTCCGCGTCCGCGCGAGGCGGGGCCGCCCGCACCCGGGCCGCCGGGACCGCGTCCCGGGCCTCCGGAAGCGCCCGCGCCGGGGCCGCCGGGACCGCGGCGATCGCGATCGCCGGGACCGCGGCCGGGAATCCCGGTGCCGGTGACGCCGGCGGCTTGAGCGCGGAGAGCGTAGGCATCCTTGGGGCCGTCGAACGGACGGGAGGGACCGGCGCCTCCGGGGCCTCCGGGGCTGCGACTGGGGGCGAGATGGCCGCCCGTGCGTCCGAGTCCGCCTTCACGGCCGGGGCCTCCGGGACCGCCGGGGCCGCGGGGGGCGTAGCCGCCCGGACCGCCGGGAGCTCCGGGGCCGCGGGAGAAATGACCGGAATAACCTTGGCCGGAGCCGGGGCCGCCGCGCATGCGCGAGGCGCTTTCAGCGCGCGACTTTGCGATGCGCGCCAGCATGGCGGCGTCGGGGGCCTCGACCGAAACGCGCAGGTTGCCGCTGGAACCGCCGCCTGCGGCGGGGGTTTCGGGCGTGGGAGCCGCCGGGGCGGCGACGGGCGCCGCCGGAGGTTCGTTCGAGGAAGGCGCGGGGGCGACCGGAGCCTCGGCCCGGGCGGCGGGCGCTTCCGCCTTGGGAGCCGGAGCGGCCGCGGGGGCTTCCGGCGCGGGAGCCGCGGCCTTAGGCGCCGCGGGCGCCTCGACCCGGGGAGCCGGGGCGGGCGCGGGGGTGGACACGATGGGGGCTGAGACCGTCTCGATCTTGGGAGCCGCGGGGGCTTCCTTCTTCGCGGCCGGCACGAAGGCGGGCGCGGGCGGCGCCTTCTTGAGCACCGCCTTCATCGGGATCTTTTTACCGGATCGGACCAGCTCCTCCCGCTCCTTGCGGTCCTTTTCGGCCGCGAGGAGAGGCTTCACCTTTTGGAAGGCTGCCTGGTCAATGGTGCTGGAGGAGGTCTTGGCCTCGACTCCGGCCTCGTTCAGAAGACGAAGCAGCACGTCGCTGGTGACTTCGTTTTCCTTCGCTAGCGATGAAACTCGTTTTTTTCCGGTATCGGTCATATTCTCGCCAAAGGTAGTATTTGGCTACCCTTAGCCTTCCTGGGCCTCTTCGGCCGGTTTTTTGGTGAACAAGGATTCCAGTTCGGAGAACTTGCTCTGTGTCGAACCGGCGGTCGCCGGCTCGGAGGTGACCACGCCTTCGCGGGGCTTGAAAAGCCCCTCGCGCACGTCGTCGGGCAGCGCGTCGAACTCGGTCTGGCCGTAGATGTCGAGCTCGCGGCCCACCATCTTGCTCGCCAGGCGCACGTTCTGTCCGCCCCGGCCGATGGCCTGCGAAAGGTCCTCGTCGGCCACGATCACCACCACGCGCCCGTCGCCGATGTCGGTGATCTGGCGGATGTTGGCCGGCGAAAGCGAGCGGCGGATGTACACGTTGGTATCCTCGCTCCAGTGGATGATGTCGATGCGCTCGTTGCTGAGCTCGCGCACGATGGCCTGCACGCGGTTGCCCTTCATGCCCACGCACGCGCCCACGGGGTCGATGCGGTCGTCCTTGGTCGACACCGCGATCTTGGCGCGAAAGCCGGGGTCGCGCGCGACGCCCTTGATGCTGACGACGCCGTCGCCGATCTCGGGGACCTCGAGCTCGAACAGGCGGGCGAGGAACTCGGGATGCGTGCGCGACAGCACGATCTGGGGGCCCTTGACGTTGACGCTGACGCTGGCGATGAAGGCGCGCACGGTGTCGCCCTGGCGATAGCGCTCCTTGCGGATCTGCTCGCGCAGCGGGAGGATGGCCTCGGTCTTGCCCAGGCTGATCAGGATGTTGCCGCGGTCGACCTGCTGCACCTGCCCGGTGACGAGCGTGCCCACGCGGTCCTGGAAGTCCTCGAAGATCTTCTCGCGCTCGGCGTCGCGCACCTTCTGCAGCAGCATCTGCTTCGCCGCCTGGATGGCCGCGCGGCCGAAGTTCGCCACGGGGATTTCCATTTCGAGATAATCGCCCGCCGTGGCGTCCTCGTTGTACTCATGGGCCTCGTCGAGCAGCATGTACTTCTCGTCGATGGCCGCGACCTCGTCCGCCGTCATCTCGGGATCGACGTCCGGGTAGTCCTCCACGACCGTGACGCGCAGGAACACGCTGAGCTCGCCGGTCGACACGTCGATCTCGGCCTCGATGTTCTTCTGCAGGTCGAGGTACTTGCGGGCCGCGTTCACGAGGGCCTGGCGCAGCGTGTCGGTGACGACCGAGCTGTCCAGGTTCTTCGTCTTGGCGATCAGGTTCAGGTTTTCAAGGAGGCTGTTTTCCATCATGCGTTCCTTCTCAGGAGAGTTTGATTTCGATTTTGGCGAGGGCCACCAGGGCCATCGGGATGACGACTTGCTTCGGACCCTCTTTGATTTCCTTGGGGGTCTTGCCGGCGACCTCGAGGGTCACCTCGTTCTCGTCGGCGGACAGGAGCTTGCCGACGTGCAGGCTCTTGCCCTCGTGCTTCTCGCGGGTCGTGACCCTGACGTTGCGGCCGACGTTGCGCTTCCAGTCCGCCAGGGTCTTGAAGGCGCGGTCGAGGCCGGGGGAGGAGACCTCCAGCACGTAATTGTCCTCGCCCAGCCAGTTCTCGGCGTCGATGACGGCGGACATCTCGCGGCTCACGCGGGCGCAGTTCTCGATGGTCACGCCGCCGGCCTTGCCCACGTAGACGCGCACCATGCGGCGGCGGCCGGCGCGGAAGATCTCCACGTCGACGAGGTCGAGCCCGTGCGTTTCGCACACGCGCCGCGCCAGATCGGTGATTAAGTCCAGTACTTCCATTGCTTACCCGTTTAAAAAGCCCTGAAATCCGCTAAAAATTCGATTTGCCCCTAAAAACAAAAAACCCCTTTCGGGGATGCCGAAGGGGCCGATCCCGGCAAGTCCCTGTTACGCGGACCTGCCGTCTTCCCCTGAGTTTCAGCGTTCTTCCTTGCCTAGAAGAAAGCCCGCAAACCAGGGAAAACCACGCGCAAAAGTATAGTAATATTGGACTTACGCGGCAAGCGCCTCGCGGCAACTTAGGGGTTCCATGCTTCAGGCAATTCTCATATTAATCGTCGGTTTGGCCGGAATCTGGTTCACTTTGCGCCATTTGCGCAAAAACGTGCGCGAACTGCGGGCCCGCCCCAAGGGCTCGGTCAAAACCAGCGACCTGATTTTCAACCAGGGGCTCAGCTTCCTCTGGTTCGGCTACCTGCTGGCGTTTTTTACCGGGTTGATTGTGAATAATTTGCTGCTGAAATAGCTTCGTTTAGCGGACAGCTGACAGCGAACAGCGAACAGCCGAAAAACGCGTTTTCTCCGGCTGTCAGCTGTCCGCTGTCCGCTTCTTCGCTTCCGTCCACAGCGCCTCCATCTCTTCCAGGGAATGGCTTTCGAAGGGCTTTCCGGCCTCGGCCGCCATTTTCTCCATGGCCTGAAAACGCCGGCTGAACCGGGCGTTCGTGCGCGCCAGCGCGCGCTCCGGGTCGATGTCGAAGACGCGGCCCAGGTTCACGACGGAGAAAAGGATATCCCCGAGTTCCGCCTCCAGCTTGTCCCGGTCCAGCGCCTTGGCCTCGACCTCGAATTCCGCGAGCTCTTCGCGCACTTTCGCCAGTACGCCCGTCCAGTCGGGCCATTCGAAGCCCGCTTTCACGGCCTTCTTCGAGATCTTGAGGGCCTTGGGCAAGGGCGGCAGGCTGCGCGGGATGCCGTCGAGCAAGCTCGTCGCGGGCGCGTGCGCCCCGGAGGAATCCCCCTTCTCCGCCTTCTTGATTTGGTCCCACTGCGCCACCACGGCGTCGGCGTCGTCGGCTTTCGCCTCGCCGAAAACATGGGGGTGCCGGCGCACGAGCTTTTCGGAAATGTCCTGGATCACGCCGTCGATGTCGAACGTGCCGGCCTCGCGGGCCACCTCGGCGTGGAACACCACCTGCAGAAGCACGTCGCCGAGCTCCTCGCGCATGTTCGCGGCGTCCTTGCCCTCCACCGCGTCGATGAACTCATGCGCTTCCTCGATCAGGTAGGGAAGCAGGCTTTCGTGCGTCTGTTCGCGGTCCCAGGGGCAGCCGTTCGGGGCCCGGAGCCTGGCCATGATCTGGAGGAGGTCGGAGAAGGAGTAGCGGGGCATAAGGGGCCTAGGTTACAGGGAACAGGTTACAGGGAACAGGTAAAAAAGCGAACAGCGAACAGCGTACAGCCAAAAATCCGATCTGAATTTAGCCGTTGCTCCCTGTTCCCTGTAACCTGTGTCCTAAAACATGCTCAAATAATCAGTCTATATTTGTTCACTATGATTTCGCCCGAAAACGACGATTTTCCCTGGTATGCCTGTCTCGCGACCCAGCATTTTCTGGGGCCGGTGGGCTTTAAGGCTTTGATCGAGGGCTGTGGGTCGGCGCGCGCGGTGTACGCGTTGTCGGAGGCGGGGCTGAGGGCGTTGCACCCGACGCTACGGCCAGAGATGCTGGAATCCCTGGCGAAGGGCCCCGACTTCAGGGCCTGGGAGGAAGTGGCCCGGGTGTGCGAACGGCGGGGTATCACGGTAACCGTTCCCACGGGGCCGGAGTTTCCCCGGGTGCTGCGGGAGGGGCCGGACGCCGCGCCTCCGATTCTGTTTCTGCGGGGCGCGTGGCGACCCGAGGACGCGCGGGCGGTGGCGTTGGTCGGCACGCGCGCGCCGACGGACGACGGACGCCGCGCGGCCTTTATGCTGGGGAACGACCTGGGCGCGGCGGGATTCACGGTGGTGTCGGGGCTGGCGGTGGGCGTGGACGCCGAAGCGCACGCGGGGGCCCTGCACGCGGGCGGGCGCACCCTGGCCGTGATCGGCTGCGGCCTGGACATCGATTACCCGCCCGCGAACCGTGAACTGCGCGCGAGGATCGAGAGCGAAGATCGCGGGGCGGTGATTTCGGAGCATCCCCCGGGAACGCTGCCGAAACAGATGTATTTCCCGCGGCGCAACCGGCTCATCAGCGCCCTGTCGCGCGCCATCGTGGTGGTGGAGGCGGGGGAAAAAAGCGGCGCGCTGATCACCGCGGACCAGGCGCGGCGGCAGAACAAGGTTCTGTTCGCGGCGCCGGGGTCTCCGTTCAACCCGCAGGCACGCGGCAACCACACGCTGCTGCGCGCGGGCGCGGCCCTGGCCGCGTCGGCGGAGGACATCGTCGCCGTGCTCGAGGGCGCCCCGGACGAAAGGGCGCGGCGCGCCCGCCCGGTGCAGCCCGCGCTGCCCCAATCGAAGGCGGCCGCGTCCGCGAAAAAAACCGCGCGCGCCGCGAAGGTCCCCGCGAAAATCCCGGAAGTCCCGCCCGCCGATCCCGTGCTGCGGCTGTGGTCCGGCGACGAGGCGTGCGGCCTCGACGCGCTGGCCGCGCGCGCCGTCGCCGGAAACCTGTGGCCC